>JALYQB010000647.1 GCA_030856045.1 Actinomycetota bacterium | reverse complement strand
CCGCGACCCCACCGGTCCGCTCGCCGAGCATCCGCGCCGTGTGCGTGGCGAGGCCGAACGCGGCCCGCTGCATCAGCGCGCCCTCGGTGGTGCGGGCGAGCGCGACGTCCTCCGCCGCCCGCACCCGCGCCACACTCCACGCCCCCCGTGAGTGGCGTTGCGAGTCCCGGCTCACAACAGCACTCACGACTGCTCGGCGACCACGATGGCGGCTGCGAGGTCCGCGTCGTGGGTCAGGGACACGTGCCAGGCGGTGACGCCCTGCGCGTCGGCGGCGCGGGCGAGGGACCCGGTGACCCGCAGCAGCGGCCTGCCGCCCCGCCCGACCACCACCTCCGTGTCGTGCCAGCCCCACCCCCGCGGCACCCCGAGCGCCTTCGCGGCGGCCTCCTTCGCGGCGAACCGGCCCGCGAGCGAGCGCGGGCGGCGGGGCGCGCCGCTGGGGGTGAGCTGCTCCGCGTCGGTGAACACCCGCGGCAGCAGGCCGGGGGTCCGGGCCAGCGCCTGCTCGAAGCGCACCACCCCGACGAGGTCCGTGCCCACACCGACGATCACTCGACGGTCACCGACTTCGCGAGGTTGCGCGGCCGGTCGACGTCGTAGCCGCGCGACCGGGCGATCTCCGCGGCGAAGACCTGCAGCGGCACGGTCGAGACCAGCGGCTGCAGCAGCGTCGGCACGGCAGGCACCTCCAGCAGGTGTGCCGCGTAGGGCCGGACGGTGTCGTCGCCCTCCTCTGCGATGACGATCGTGCGCGCGCCGCGAGCGCGGATCTCCTGGATGTTGCTCAGCAGCTTCGCGTGCAGCACCCCGCGCCCCTTCGGCGACGGCATCACGACGACGACCGGCAGGCCCTCCTCGAGCAGCGCGATCGGGCCGTGCTTCAGCTCGCCCGCGGCGAAGCCCTCGGCGTGCATGTACGCGAGCTCCTTGAGCTTGAGCGCGCCCTCCAGGGCCACCGGGTACCCGACGTGGCGCCCGAGGAACAGCACCGCTTTCGACCCCGCGAGGTCCCGCGCGAGGACCCGGACCTCCTCCATGCCCTCCAGCACCCGCGCCACCGCCGCCGGCATCGCCTCCAGCTCAGCGAACTCCCGTGCGATCTCGTCGGAGTACTTGGTGCCGCGGGCCTGCGCCAGCGCCAGCCCCACCAGGTAGGTCGCGACGATCTGCGCGACGAACGTCTTGGTCGCCGCGACGCCGATCTCCGGACCCGCGTGCGTGTAGAGCACGCCGTCGGACTCCCGAGGGATCTGCGCTCCGTTGGTGTTGCAGATCGCGAGCACGCGGGCCTTCTGCTCGCGCGCGTGGCGCACCGCCTCGAGCGTGTCGGCGGTCTCGCCGGACTGCGAGACGGCGACGACGAGCGTGGAGCGGTCGAGCACCGGGTCGCGGTACCGGAACTCGCTCGCCACCTCCACCTCCACGGGCAGCCGGCACCAGTGCTCGATCGCGTACTTCGCCAGCAGTCCGGAGTGGTACGCGGTCCCGCACGCGACCACGAACACCTTGTCGACATCGCGCAGCTCCTGGATGTCCATCCGCTGCTCGTCGAGCACGATCCTCCCCGCCAGGAAGTGCCCGCGCAGGGTGTCGGCGACGGCACCGGGCTGTTCCGCGATCTCCTTGAGCATGAAGTAGTCGTGGCCACTCTTCTCGGCGGCCGAGAGGTCCCAGCCCACGTGGAAGGGGGTCCCCACGACGGGCGCCCCCGCGAAGTCCGTGATCTCGTAGCCGTCACGGATGATCGTCACGACCTGGTCCTGGCCGAGCTCGACGGCCTCGCGGGTGTGCTCGATGAACGCCGCGACGTCGGACGCGACGAAGTGCTCGCCCTCCCCCACGCCCAGCACCAGCGGCGACGACCGGCGCGCCGCCACCACGACGTCGGGCTGATCGGCATGCGTGACGACCAGGGTGAACGCCCCCCGCAGCCGGCGGCACACCGCGCGCACCGCCTCGGGCAGATCGCCGTCGTACGCCGCGGCGATGAGGTGCGCCGCGGTCTCGGTGTCGGTCTCGCTGGTCAGTTCGGTCCCGGACGCCTCGATCTCGGCCCGCAGCTCGGCGAAGTTCTCGATGATCCCGTTGTGCACCACCGCGACCCGCGCCGTGGCGTCCGCATGCGGGTGGGCATTGCGGTCCGTTGGCGCGCCGTGGGTCGCCCAGCGGGTGTGCCCCATGCCGGCGGTGCCCGCGAACGCGTCACGCCCCGTAGCGTTCAGCTCGGCGACGAGGTTGGCCAGTGGGCCGGCCTTGCGCTCTATCGCGAGCCCGCCTGCACCGTCCAGTACAGCGATGCCAGCCGAGTCGTAGCCGCGGTACTCCAGCCGGCCGAGGCCGTGCAGCACCACGTCCAGCGCCTCGCGGTGCCCGACGTAACCGATGATTCCGCACATGCGCGTACGGTAGCGGCCTCCGGTGAGGGCGCCGCGGGGGTCGAGGGCGACGCAGCCCTCACGGCCGCACAGCGGTACGGTTCCGGGCCATGTCACGCAGCAGCAAAGCGGCCCAGCGTGCGGCCGTGGAGCTGGCCCACCCTGGACCGCACGAGGTGCTTCGCGGCGACCTCGCACTGGCCGGGCTTCCCGGTGCGGTGTACACGCCGCAGTCGGGCCTGGGGCTGCCCGCCGTCGCGTTCGGGCACGGCTGGCTGCAGCCGACCGTGCGGTACGACGAGCTGCTGCGCCACCTCGCCTCCTGGGGCATCGTCGCGGCGAGCCCGGGCACCCAGCAGGGTTTCCTGCCGTCCCACCGCCAGTACGCCGCCGACCTGCGCACGACGCTCGACGTCTGCACCGGGGTCCGGCTCGGTGACGGCGACATCAGCGTCGACCCGGAGAAGCTCGCGCTCGGGGGGCACGGGATGGGCGGCGGCTGTGCCGTGCTCGCCGCGGTGGACGAGCCGCGTGCCCGTGCGGTGTTCACCCTCGCGGTCGCCGAGACCCTCCCGTCCAGCATCGACGCCGCGCAGCACTGCATCGTGCCCGCGCTGCACCTCGGTGGTGGCAAGGACCGCGTCGCGCCGGTGCCGGGCAACGCTGAGGCCGTCGCCCGGGCCTGGGCCGGCCCGGTGCAGTTGCGCGCGCTGCCCAAGGCGAGTCATCTCGGGTTCACCCGCGGCAGGCACTGGTCCGACCTGCTGCTCGACGGCCGCCCGCAGAGCGCCACGCGGCGGACCGCCCGCGCGTTCGTCACGGCGTTCCTGCTCAAGCACCTCACCGGCGACGACGCGCACGACGCGCTGCTGGACTCGGACCTGTCCACCGCGACGATCGGCGAGCTCGCGGCCTGGTAGTCGCGCACCCCGGCCGGGCGTGTCCGGAGACTCCGCGTGGTCCATAGACCGGTGCGCGAGGTGCCCCCAGACGAGATATTCAGTTGTCCCTATGGCAAGCAATACATCCATTCTGATGCAAGGTGGATGCACCAGTGAGATTAGGGCTATTGTCTGTTCAGACTACAACGGGAGGTCAAGGTGTACGACCGGGAGCCGACGATCCGTAGCCGGGAGCTCGGGGAGGGACTGCGCCGGATGATGGCGGAGGCCGGGCTGACCGGTCAGCAGGCCGCGCACCTGCTCGGCTGGTCCCCGAGCTGGGTGTCGCGGTTGCTGTCCGGCAAGCGCAGCGGCAGCGAGGTGGACGTGTCGGCGTTCCTCGCGGTGTGCCGGGTGACCGGTCCGGAGCGTGTCCGGCTGCTGGAGCTCTGCCGCGACCAGAACACCCCGGGCTGGCTGCAGCAGCACGGCTCGCGGCTGCCCAAGCAACTCGTCACGCTGATCGACCACGAGAACAAGGCGGTGGCGATCGGCGACTTCCAAGCGGTCGTGATGCCCGGCCTGCTGCAGACCGGTGACTACGCTCGCGCGCTGATCCGGGAGGCGGGAACGGTTCCGGCGGACGAGATCGACGATCGGGTGGCCGCGCGGCTGGCCCGGCAGAGCCTGTTCAGCCGGGAATGGCCTGCGCAGTTCACCTTCTACCTCCACGAGTTCGTGCTGCGGCTGCCGGTCGGCGGGCCGGTGGTGATGTCTGAGCAGCTGCACCACCTGCTGCGGATGTCGGTGCGGTCCTATCTGACGCTGCGGGTGGTGCCGGGGTCGCTCGGCGCGCACGCCGCCATCAATGGCTCGTTCACCATGATGGAGTTCGCCGAGTTCAAGCCGGTGGCCTACCTGGAGAGCGAGACCTCCAGCCTGTTCCTGGAGAAGCCGGAGGAGACCCGGGCCTACC
>JALYQB010000642.1 GCA_030856045.1 Actinomycetota bacterium | reverse complement strand
GATCGTCACGACCTACCCCAACCGGCCCGTCTACCCCATGTTCGTCGAGTTGCGCGCGCTGCGGAACCGCGCGTTCGAGTTGCTGGAGGGCCGCCAATACCCGGAGCAGAGCCGTGAGCTGTACCTGGTAGCCGGTGTGCTGTGCGGGGTGCTCGCCAACGCCTCGTTTGACCTGGGCTGGCTGCCGGCGGCCGAGACACAGGCACGCACCGCGTTTCTGTGTGCCGAACTGGCCGGGAACAACGCGCTGCGCGCCTGGGTGCGGGGCACCCAGAGCCTGGTGGCCTACTGGGACGAGCGACCCCGCGCCGCTGTCGAGCTGGCTGCGGACGGCTGGCGCTACGTGCCGGAGACCGGGACGGCCTGGGTTCGGCTGGCCGCGATCGAGGCTCGGGCGCACGCCCGGCTGCGTGACCAGCGCGGCACCGAGAACGCGCTGGCCCGTGCCGAGCAGGCTCGCGAGGAGGTTCGGGGGCCGGACGATCCCGGTGGGATGCTCGCCTTCCCCTCGCGAAGCAGAGCTACTGCGCCGCGACCGCGCGGCTCTGGCTGGGCAGGCAGAACAGTTATACCGACGCCGAACGCGACGCGGCGCAGGCCGTCGAACTCTACGAAGCCGACCCCCCGGAGCAGCGTCGCCTCGGTGAGCTGAGCCTGGCCCGGCTGGACCTCGCTGCGGCCCGGCTCGGCCGCGACGATCTCGACGGCGCCGCCGAACAGCTCCAGGACGTGCTGGCCATCGCCGCCCAGCGCCGTATCGAAAGCGTCGCGCGCCGGCTGCACCAGGTGGGCCGCACCCTACAACGCCCGAAGTACCAGACCTCCGCGCTCGCGCTGGATCTGCACGACCAGATCCACAGCTTCACCCGCACATCGGCGCCCCCCGCGCTGCCCGGAACGGACAGGTGAGCGCCTCAGTCACGGTCGGGCTGCTGCACCCCGGCCGGATGGGTGCCGCCATCGCCGCGCAGATCGTCGCAGGCGGCCACACCGTCCTGTGGTGCCCCGACGGCCGCGGCCCGGCCACCCACCACCGGGCCGCGGCCGCGGGACTGCGGCCGGTCCCGCTCGGGCAACTACTCGCGGACAGCGAGATCGTCTTGTCGATCTGCCCGCCTGCCGTGGCCGAACAGATCGCCACCGAGGTCACCGAGATCGGGTACTGCGGCATCTACGTCGATGCGAACGCGATCAGCCCCGCGCATATGCAGGGGATCACCACCCGGTTCACCGCAGCGGGGACGGTTGCCATTGACGGATGCATCTTTGGGGCACCACCTGACGGACAACCGTCAGCGCGGCTCCACCTCGCCGGAGCCCCAGCCGCGAGTCGTCGGGTCGCGGACCTTTTCACCGGCTCGTCGGCTGAACCTGTCCTTCTCGGGAATCACCCTGGCCAGGCCAGCGCGCTGAAGATGGCCTTCGCTTCCTTCCAGAGAACCAGCCGCATCGCCGCTGCCCTCGCCCACGCCTTGGCCGATGATCACGATATCACCCAAGCCCTGTTGACGGAGGCGGAGCGCATGCCCCGCGACATCCTCACCAACCGGGACTATCTTCCTAGCGTCGCGGCCCGGGCCTGGCGCTGGGCTCCGGAGATGCACGAGGTCGCCGACACCCTGAGCGACCAGCACCTGCCAACCGACCTCGCCCTCGCCACCGCCACCGTCCTGCAACGCTGGGCCGACACCGCCACCGATTAGCCAACCGACCCGGCCACCGCCCTGCGACAGCTACATGCACACCCTTCGTAAGCCAGGGGCCGCACCGGCGGACGCAAGCCCTGATGCGCCGCGCTACCAGCGACCCTCGGTGAGTGCGGTGAGCAGGGCGCGCACGGACTCCGCCCGCCGCCACGGGGTGCCCGTCAGCTCGTCCAGCGCACACTCGGGATCCGCCGGAGGGCCGAGGTGCGTGCACCCGCGGGGGCAGTCGGCGATCGCCGCCGCCAGGTCGCCGAACGCTGCCACGACGTCGTCCGCGCTCACGTGCGCGAGCCCGAACGACCGGATGCCGGGGGTGTCCACCACCCACCCGCCCCCTGCCAGCGGCAGCGCCACCGCGGACGTCGACGTGTGGCGCCCCTTGCCCACCGCGCTCACCTCCGCGGTGGTGCGCAGCGCGCTCGGCACCAGTCGGTTGACCAGCGTCGACTTCCCCACCCCCGAGTGCCCGACCAGGGCGGACAGCCGCGTGCCGAGGCGCCCGCGGACCTCACCGAGATCCCCGGACGGCCCGGTCACGAGCACGGGCACCTCCAGCGCCCGGTAGCGCTCCACCAGCGCGTCGACGTCCGCCGCGCCGACCAGGTCGCGCTTGGTCAGGCACAGCACGGGCTCGAGGCCGCCCGCGTAGGCCGCCACCAGGCAACGGTCGATGAGCCCCGTCCGGGGCGGGGGGTCGGCGAGCGCGGTGACCACCAGCAGCTGCTCCGCGTTCGCGACCACCACCCGCTCGTAGGGGTCCGTGTCGTCGGCGGTGCGGCGCAGCACGCTCGTGCGCTCGGCCACCCGCACGATCCGGGCCAGCGACTCCGGGCCCGGCGCAAGGTCCCCCACCAGCCCGACCTGGTCACCCACCACGACCGGAGTGCGCCCGAGCTCGCGGGCACGCATGGCCGTCACCTGCGCGGTCGGGTCGCCGTCCAGCACGCACGTCCAGCGGCCGCGGTCGACACCCACCACCATCGCCATGACGGCATCCGCGTGCTCGGGACGGCGCTTGGTGCGCGGCCGGGAGCCTCGCCGCCCCGGCCGCGCCCGGACGTCCGACTCGTCCAGGCGGTCGTGTTTGTTCATGGGCGCGCTCAGCGCCCACCCGCGGTCAGCATCGCCGCCCACATCGCGGGGAACCCGGGCAACGTTTTTCCGGTCGTGTCGATGTCGTCGACGGTCAGGCCCGGCACCACCAGGCCCAGGATCGCGCCCGCGGTGGCCATGCGGTGGTCGGCGTACGCAGCCCACGGCCGGGGCCCCGCCCGCAGCGGCCGCGGGTCGATCCGCAGCCCGTCGGATGTCTCCCGCACGTCCCCACCCAGCGAGCCGATCTCCGTGGCGAGTGCGGCGAGGCGGTCGGTCTCGTGACCACGCAGGTGCGCGATCCCCCGCAGCACCGAGGGCCCGCCGGCGAGCGCGGCGAGCGCGGTCACCGTGGGCGTGAGCTCCCCGACATCGTGCAGGTCGACGTCCAGGCCGTCGAGGCGGTCCGGTCCGCGCACGGTCAGCCCGGACGCGCCGTGCGTCACCGTGCAGCCGAACTGCTCCAGGATCGGCCGGATCGCATCGCCCGCCTGCGTGGTCCGCGACGGCCAGCCCGGCACGGTCACCTCGCCCCCCGTAGCGGCCGCGGCGGCGAGGAACACTCCTGCGTTCGACAGGTCCGGTTCCACCACCCAGTCCCGCGCCGCGACGGGACCCGGTGCGACCCGCCAGGTGTTCGCGTCCGAGTCGTCGACGGCGACGCCCGCGGCCCGCAGCATGTGCACCGTCATGTCGATGTGGGGCAGCGACGGCACGGGCGCCCCGTCATGGTGCACCACCACGCCGCGGTCGTAGCCGGGTGCGGCGAGCAGCAGCCCGGAGACGAACTGCGACGAGCCCGACGCGTCCAACCTCACCGTGCCGCCGCGCACCGCCCCGGTACCGCGGAGCACGAACGGCATGCCGAGGTTCGGTGGCCCGCCGCCGTCCACCGCGACGCCGAGGGTGCGCAGCGCGTCGAGCACCACCGACATCGGCCGCTCGCGGGCGCGGGGGTCACCGTCGAAGCGCACCTCCCCGATGGCCCGGGCGGCGAACGGGGGCACGAAGCGCATCACGGTGCCCGCCAGGCCACAGTCGACGGTGGCCGGGCCGCGCAGCGCACCGGTGCCGCCCACCACGACCGGGTCGCCGACCTCCACCGGCACCCCGAGCGCCTGCAGCGCCGCCACCATGAGG
>JALYQB010000628.1 GCA_030856045.1 Actinomycetota bacterium | reverse complement strand
GCACGGTGACCGTCGTGGACACCAGCCCCAACGCGCTCGCCACCCTCCGGCGCCGTGCTGTCGAGGTCGGGGTGCAGGACCGGATCACCCCGGTGCAGGGCGACGCGGACCGCCTGGGCGACGTGGTGGCGCAGGCCGGCGCCGACCTGGTGCTGGGCCACGAGGTGCTCGAGGTGGTCGACGACGCGGCGACCGCAGTCCGCGCCCTCGCCGCGGCGGCGATCCCGGGTGGCGCGGTATCGGTTCTGGTGGCGAACCGGTACGGCGCGGTGCTCGGCCGCGCGCTCTCGGGGCGGCTCGCGGAGGCGCGGGCCCTGCTCGATGACCCGGACGGCCGGCTCGGCGACGCGGACCCGTTGCTGCGCCGCTTCGACACGCCCGGCCTCGTCGCGCTGCTGGAGGGCAGTGGGCTCGCGATCGAACTGCTGCACGGTGACGCCGTGGTCAGCGATCTGGTCCCCGGCGTCGTCGCGGAGGCCCACCCCGCCGAGCACCTCGTGGACCTGGAGCTCGCCCTCGCCGGGCGGGTCCCGCTGCGCGACGTCGCCACGCGATTGCACGCTCTGGCCCGTCGCGTCTGACGTTGTCGTGGGTAGCGGCTAGCCTTTTCATCCGTGGGACGCAGCGCGGACCAGCCCCGGCGGGCTCAGCCGGCCGACCGGCCGTCGAACGCTCGGCCGTCGAACGCTCGGCCGTCGAACGACGCCGGCTGCGGTGTGCTGCACGTCGACATGGATGCGTTCTACGCGTCGGTGGCGGTCCGGGAGCAGCCGGAGCTGGCGGGCCTGCCGGTGGTCGTGGCCGGGGGCGGTACCCGCGGCGTGGTGCTCTCGGCGTCCTACGAGGCCCGCGAGTTCGGGGTCCGATCGGCGATGCCCGCGGCCCGGGCGCGGCGGCTGTGTCCGCAAGCCGTGTTCGTGCCGCCGCATTTCCCGCACTACGCCGGAGTCTCCCAGGGGGTCATGGAGATCTTCCGGTCCGTGACGCCGCTGGTGGAACCCCTGTCGCTCGACGAGGCGTTCCTCGACGTCCGCGGCGCGCTGCGGCGGCTCGGCATGACCCCCACCGCGGTGGGCGAGTGGATCCGGGGGCAGGTGTACGACGCGCACCGCGTGACGTGCTCGGTGGGGGTGGCGCCGAGCAAGTTCCTCGCGAAGCTCGGCTCCGGGCTCGCGAAGCCCGACGGGTTGCTCGTCGTCCCCGCCGACGGGGTGCTGGAGTTCCTGCACCCGTTGCCCGTATCCGCGCTGTGGGGCGTCGGGGAGCGCACGGCGGAGATGCTGCACGCGCTGGGCTGCCGGACGATCGCCGACGTTGCCACGATGCCGCTGCCCGCGCTGCGGCGCGGGGTGGGCGTCGCCGTCGCGGAGCACCTCCACGCGCTCGCGCAGGGCCGCGACGACCGCGCGGTGGTCCCTGACGCGGCGGAGAAATCGGTCGGGGCCGAGGAGACGTTCGAGGTCGACGTGGCCGACCGGCAGCAGCTGCGCCGCGAGCTGCTCCGGCTGTGTGAGCGGACTACCGCGAGCCTGCGGCGCCGCGGGCTCCGGGGCCGGACCGTGGCGCTGAAGCTCCGGTTCCCCGACTTCACCACGATCAGCCGCTCCCGCACGCTGCCCGAGCCGGTGGCCGGGGGCCGCGCCGTCTACGCCGTGGCGCGCGACCTGCTCGAAGCCCATCTCCCCGCGGGCGCCCGGATCCGGCTGATCGGGGTCCGCGTCGAGCAGCTCGTCGGAGGTGGCGCGGCCGAGCAGCTGACCCTCGACGACCGGGACACGGAATGGTCGGACGCCGAGCGCGCCGCCGACGCCGCGCGCGCGAGGTTCGGCGCGATCGCCGTACACCCCGCGACGCTGCTCGGGGCGTACGCTGAGAGTCCTCGATCACCCCGCGAGGTGGACGCGGTTCTCCCCGGGGAATCGGGTGGGAGGATCGGGTAGTCGCCACCGGCCGGGACTCGTATCCTCGTAGGTGGGTGCTCTGGGTGGGCATCCGCCACGTTGGCGACTAACGTCGGCCGTGGCAGTGCAGCGGTGCAACATCGGAGTGCCGGAGGAGGAGCGATGCCACTCTCCGAGCACGAGCAGCGGCTGCTCGACCAGATCGAACGCGCGCTCTATGCAGAGGACCCGAAGTTCGCCTCGAATGTGCGGGGTGGCCGCATGCGCAGCCCCTCGCGGCGACGGCGGTTGCAGGGAGTGGCGCTGTTCGTGCTGGGCGTCGTGGTGCTCGTCGTCGGTGCGGTGCTCTCGAGCCGCATGGGCACGGAGGTTGTGCCGATTCTCGTGGCGGTCCTTGGTTTCCTCGTGATGTTCACCGGCGTCGCCATCGCGCTGTTCGCCCGCGGCGGCGGGGACGTCGCCAGTGGTGAGCGGACGAACCGGCCGACCTCAGGCGCGGGCAGGAGCAGCCTCGCGCAGCGGATGGAGGAGCGCTTCCGCCGCCGCTTCGAGGAGCGCTGAGGCTAGGGATCGCTGAGGTTAGGGATCGCTGAGGTTAGGGATCTCAGCGCCGCCGGGGTGGCAGCACCGACCGTGGTAACAGTTGCGCTCGACGCCCAGTGGGGGCGCAGCGTGTCAGGCTCGCTCGCACCTCGGCCAGCGCGGCAGCAAGGTTCGGGTCCGTCGCGGCACCGGGCCCGTACCACGACCGCTCGAGCGCCCCCACGAGCGACCGCAGCCCGGATCGCCCGGGCTCGTCCAGCGAGTGTTCGCGAGCCAGCACCCGTGCGACGGCGCGCACCGATCCGGAGCCCGTGGGCGCTGCTCCCCGATCGCACGACTCGGCGAGCACCTCCTCCCACGCCGCGGCGGCCGCGCCGGGCCCCCCGGCCGCGACGACCGCGATCCGCCGTCGTCTGCGCACGGTCCGCAGCGCGGCGGGCGTGAGCACCGCGACCAGTCCCAGCACGAGCACCCCGCCCACGCCGACC
>JALYQB010000621.1 GCA_030856045.1 Actinomycetota bacterium | reverse complement strand
CCCACCTACACTCCAGTCATGAGCAGCACGGCGGATCGCGACGAACACGACGACGAGCCGCAGCTCGTAGTCGTCGCGCGCGAGGTGCGAGCCCGCCAGCGGCCCCCGACTGACTTCGACGCCACGTTTGCTCAAGCGAGGGTTTACGCCCAGCGCACGGAGGATCGTCCCGGTGTCATCGTGGCGGAGCTACCCGGCAAAGGACGCTGGGTGCTGGTGTTCTCTACCCCAGCGCGGTTGGCTCGTTGCGTCGGCGACTGCGCATGGCTGTCCACCACCGGCGCGGACTTGCTCGAGCAGCTGCCCGTCGGCCTCGGCGCTTTCCTCGACGTACAGGACAGCCATTCTCTCCCGTTGCTACCACAACCGAACGGCCACGCTCGCTTCGGTGGTGCGGTCCTGCCGCCGAGGGCGGCCAGACCGTGGTGATACGCCGGAACCGACGCAGAAGTCCGTGCGTCCAAGCTCTGGTGGCACAAGACAGGAGGTAGGTGTGGCTGACGGCTTCAACGCCGATCTTGAAGCTCTCGACGCGGCGGCGACGTCAATTTCGCAAACAATGCGAGACGTCGAGACCATTGCTGTCGAGGATATCTCTGGAGACGCTCCGCAGTACGGTCATGACGGGTTGCACGCGAGTTTCGAGCATTTCTGCTCACGTTGGCAATATGGCGTAGAGATGCTCATCGAGGACGGCGCCTCGATTGTCCAAGCCATCAACGAGGCTGTTGGTACATACATCAAGGCCGACAGCTCTGCCGAGAGGTCGTTGCACACCGCAGGGCGCGGAGCGGATCCCGCTGTCGAGGCAGTCGATGGCTGAGCTCGGTCAGACCACGGACGCAAGGTTACTCATTCCGGGCGAACCTGACGTCATCGACGACAATGTGATCGCGATCCGCGGTCGCGGGGAGACCATGGGTCTCGCCGGAGACAGCCTCAAGAAGATCAATACAGACGCCTGGAGCGGCGAAGCCGGCGATGCGTTTCGGGATAGGTTCTCCTACGAACCCGCACGTTGGCATCATGGTTCCGACGCCTTCGAGGCAACCACCGCAGCATTAGAAGGCTATGTGGATACACTACGTTGGGCGCAAGGTCAGGCGACCGAAGCGATCCGGCTGTGGACAGCAGGTGAAGCGGCAACCCAACAAGCAATTTCCGCCCATAACGCCGCAGTGGATATGGCAAACCGACAAAACCAAGTCAACGCCGCTGCCGGTGACCCCGCCGTAGTACGGGTACCGCCATTCTCCGATCCTGGCGAGGCCGGCCGGCAGGCCGCCCGTGACGTCCTCGGCAGAGCGCGCCAGCAGCTGACTGAAGCTGGCGACCGAGCAAGCGAGATCATTCGTGCCGAAGGAGACAAGGCGCCGGAGCAGTCCACGTGGGACGCCATCGTGGACGGCACCGGCGACGTGCTGAGCTTCGTCGGTGATGTCGGTCAGGGCCTGTGGGACGGAGTATCCGGACTTGGCGAGTTCCTCTGGGATATCAGCCCGCATCACCTGATCGCCGATCCCGAAGCATACGGGGAAACCCTGTCCACCGTCGCCCAGGGAGTGCAGTACGCGGTGAACAACCCGGTGGAGTTCGGTAAGAGCCTGGTCAGCTGGGACATGTGGGCGAAAGAGCCAGGTCGAGCACTGGGGCAAACCCTCTTCGGGGTTCTGCCCGCGATCGGAGTTCTTGGCAAGACCGGCAAGCTCGGAAAGCCGCGAAGGTGGGTCCTGATGTCAAGCCGAACCTCGGGGACTACTTCACGAGCGGCGTCAAGCCAAAAGCCAGTGATCTCGACAAGCATGCCGAGGCGCAGGGATGGACGAAGACACAAACACCGAACGGTCCGCCAAAGTATGTAGATGAGAACGGCACGGTGCGCATGACCATCAAGGAAGGCAGCCCCCGGGCGCCGGGGAGTGGCGGCCCGCACGTAGAGATACGGGACGAAAACGGCCAACGGACGGATCCGGATGGTAACCCGGTAACCAGAAAGAGCCCCGGCAACCACACCCCAGTCGAATGGGACTTCTGATCATGGCAGATTACTCCACCATAGCTGCGCTCTCCGCCGTTTACTTGGAGGACAGCTATGTCTTGGACATCGTCGACGAGCTCCCCTTGTTCAAGTTTAAGATCGAGGCAGTTCTCACGAGGGACCACCCTAGCTATCGTGCGCCCGGTTCGGGCGAACAGTATTGTTACGCAGCGGGCTGGCTCGTGTTCAGAGATGTTTCTCGAGTGGAGTGGGAACGCCAGTCACCTCGGACGTACACGGATGCCGCGGGCGAGGAGGACAGGGGGAACATAGACTTCCTCAAGCTCGATGGTGATCACTGGTACGCAGGTGGGGACTGGGGAGAGGTGCGGATATTCACCACGGCAACACCACAGCTCACGCTCACCGGTTAGCCAGGACGATGTGGAGCGGTACGTGTGGCACTTCGAGCGGCTGCGGGAGGTCGCCGGGGCGTCGGGTTCAGGCGGTGGAGGCGGCGACGTCGTCGCTGAGCAGGTCGACCTGAGAGCCGCTGAACGACGCCGGGAGCGCGCCAAGGTCACCGACCCGGGCGCGGAGCCATGAGATCCGCCGCTCGGCGGGCAAACGTGAGCACCGGGGCGAGGAGCGCGGTGGCCTGGTCCAGCTCGCCGCGCTTCAGGGCGGCGGTGGCGGCGTACACCTGGGTGAGGGCTTCGTCGTCGGAACGGTCGGCCGGGGTCGAGCGCGGCGTACGCGAGGACTCCGGACAGGTACCCGGCGGCGCGGGTGAGCTCGCTGCGGGGCGCGGTGCGGTGCAGACCCGCGAGGCGGGTCACGGTGGCGTCACGGGCGGCCAGTGCGTCGCGCAGCATCGGGCCCGGCGGGGTGCGCAGGTAGGCGTGTCCGGCCTGCCCGGTGGGCGGGTCGAGCAGCGCAGACCGGCCCGGCGCGTCCCGCTGGCGGCCGATACACCCCGGCGCAGGTCGCGGCGGTGCGGGTGTGCTGCTTGTGTCGCAACCGCCCTGGCCAGATCGCCGCTGCCGGTCTCCTCAACGCGTTCGGTCACCCACCTGGCGGTTCAGCGCCGAGGGTGTCAGGTGCGCCCCGGGTGGCCGCAGCCCGGATCGCTTCATGAGTGGCCGGCGGAAGGCGTACGGAGAACACCGCTGAGGCGGCCGCATGCTCTTCGTCGACGTACTCGGCCGCGGTCGGTGCCAGCAGCCGATCGATCTCGGCCTCAGATCGCGTCGCCATGGTGTGCCTCCTGGTGAATGCGCCGCTCCGCACCGGTGGCTCGGCGACCTGATGGCACGCACCGACGCTGGCGGACGGCCGCTGCCTGCGCTGCGGGCTCAGAGGCGGACCTCGGCCCAGCGGGCGAGTCCGGCGAGGCTGTCGGTCCGTCGCGCATCCTGCGCTGCCAGTGTCGCGATGGTCTCGTGCAGCGAGGGGTGATACCGGACGTGCTGCGGCGCGGCGCGGCGGGCCGCGTTCAGCGCGGCGACGGAGCGAGCCCGATCGCCGTGCAGCAGCCACGCGAGGGCGAGGTCGAGGTGCCAGTGCGCGACCCGCGGCTGGTCCGGGTGCGACGCCGGCAGCGTGACCTTCCGGGCGCGTTGCAGCGCGGTCGTGCCGTCCTGGGCCTCCATCGCGGCCGTCATCCAGTGCATGTCCGCGTTGAGCCGGGAGGCGATGACGTTCGGGTACGGGGCGACGGGCAATCGCCTGGCGCGGACCCGGCCACGGGCGTCGGTGACGAGCTCGTCGGCGAGGTTGCGGTCACCGACCCGGGCGGCGACCACGGACTGGCGCAGCGCGAGCTGTACCCGGATCGCGTCGGCGGTGGGCCCGGTGATGTCGGCGATGCCGCGCTCGGCGCGCTGCAGGGACCGTAGCGCGGCGGTGAAGTTGCCGTAGCGCATCTGGTGGTTGGTGCGGCGGTAGGCGGCCACGGCGGGGCGCAGCGGGTCACCGGAGCGTTCGGCGGCGTCGACGTGGCGGTCGACGGCCTGGGCCACGACGTCGATCAGGCCGTAGCGGTTGGCGGCGGCGTGCAGCAACGAGTAGCCGTCGGCGAGCAGCGCGGCGACCTGCTCGCCCAGCTCGGTGCCGGGGGTGGTGTCGGCGGTGTGGGCGTAGAGCTGGCGCAGCACCGGCGGCAGCGTGGCGGCGAGTTCGTCATAGCGACCCCGGTGCCGTAGCCGTTCCCCGGCCGCGATCCGCTGGGCGAGCACGTCCAGCGGAGCGAGCGGGCCGCGGATGTCGGGGTCGTCCCACGCGTCGATGACGGCACGCAGCTCGCCGGCCGGGCCGGGCTGCTCGGAATGGTGTTGGCGGTGCACCTGGTCCTGCCCGAGCAGCCATTGCAGGTCGGTGTTCAGCGCGCGGGCCGCGGCCGTGGTGAACGCGGGAGAGGCGGGCTTGCGGCCCTGCTCGACGGCGGACACGAGCTGCACCGAGAAGTGCGTGCGCTGCGAGAGCTGTGCCTGGGTCCAGCCCGCGGCCTTGCGTGCCTGCGCGATGCGCGCGCCGATGTGGGGTGCCACGGCGGTGCCTTCCTCGATGGGGCGTGCCGCCAGCCTGCCAGGCTCGCCAGGGTAGTAGTTCGGTAGCAGCCCGGCACGGTTGCTGCTGCCACGGTGTGGTCCGTGATCAGATGGTGGTTCGCGGTGCAGGCGGCCCG
>JALYQB010000600.1 GCA_030856045.1 Actinomycetota bacterium | reverse complement strand
CCGCCGCGGCGGGGGATCCGTCGTTCGCCGCCCGGCTGATCGCCCGCGGTGCGAACGTGGTGATCGGCACGGAGACCGCGGTCACCGACGTCTACGCCACCCGGGTGTTCACCCGGATCTACGGTGCGCTGGCCGACGACGAGGCGCTGGACGTGCTCGGCGCGGTCGCCGACGCCCGTCGCACCGTGCAGCAGGAGCTGCAGGGCTCACCGGACGAACACGAGCAGCGCCTGGGCGCGTTGGGCGAGTGAGCGGTGTTGGCCTGACACTCGCCGGACCCTGACTCAGACTCCGACCAGCCCTGAGCCCAGCCGCCGCGTGGTCATGTCGCCATGTTGGACAACGCGGCAACGCCCTGACCCGAGACATGATTGCTACACAGCAAGCTCGGTCTAACTAGTCAACAAAATGCACCTCTCCGCTAATCCATGCTATTAGAAGGGCAGTCTGAGCCGTAGAGAAACCCGCAGCGGCTATGGCGCGACGGGCACTCGGCTCGAGATCCGGAACCTTCCTTGCGATGAAAACATCTTGCAGTGATTGGATTGGTCCGAGTCGGAGGGCGTTGCTCGTGTAGGAACTCAAAGGCCAGTTCTCAAGTTCCATGAAAACCGCTAGCAAGGTAAATGCGCCAAAAGCGACCTGGGGGTCATCTTCAGCTTTAACTCGCGCTTCCTTATCGGAACTAGTTCTATCAATACCAGACGACTGGTCAATATATCTGAAGAGATCTGTATGCCCAAGCCAATCTCTGCCGAATCCAAGACCGTCGTTCCATCGACTTGCGACTGCATGTAGCGCCCGTCGGACGAATTCTGGCGCAAAACAAGCGAGACCGTCCACGCTTATTTCGTTGGCATCCAGCCCAAGATAGACCTTCAGTATTTGCTCAGCAAATAGTTCAGCGTCCGACTCGCCGAACGGACCTATGCTGCACATCAGCGCTTGAGTATTCACCAGATCAAGAAGGTCGGCAATGTTCAGGAAATCTAGCCGGCACGCGATGATTGGAATCCAGAAGTTTTCTTGTGACCATTGAAGAATTTTGCCCTTAAGCCGTTCTCTAGATTCGCCAGTGAGGTCAAGTAGGCGGTCGGCAACTGCGCTATTTGAGACATCTCGCTCACTAGCTTCGTAAATTGGCAACAGACGATGCAAACCAGAGGCCATAAGGAATGCCTTCCCGCCTACCTCTGGATCGGCTGGATCACTCATAAGCTCTGAAAGGTACTTAGTAACGGCTACGCGTGCTATACGCCCATATTCACCTTCAATTTCACTAAGATCGCGGAGTGGTCTCGCTACATCTGTAACATCGAGGCTTAAACGGTCGATAGGATTGAGTAGTTCCTCGAGGTCGCTATTACTTCCAGCGAAGATCCCCAGGAACTCTAAGTCGTCGTCATCATCGAAGTCGATGGATCGAAAGTAATCATCCCACTCGCGAGGCATCTCAGCGAAAGAGGGAACTCCGATGATGCACAGATCAACAGACGCGCGAGCTAACAACTGACACGTCGTAGTAGTAACATAGAGGCTGTCAAGATTTCGAACCGCAAACGACAGCAAATTTAGCCGACTGCGAACGCGAGCATCCGCCACGCTCTTGATGAGGGCAGACACGACGAGGTCTCCAGCGTCAACCTGAAAGTCATTCAGGCACTGAATGGCGAGCTGGGCTACCACCTCCCAGGACCCCGATTTCAGCCTGCTCTCTAGCACACGCCAAAGTGCAGTGGGGGAAGCCTGAGTTCGTGCAAGCTCAACTGAAGCGAAGTACTCCAAGAAAGTTTGATGTGTAAATTTGTATACTCGATCTCGGGCGATAGCAGAGCTACCAACATCTGTAAGAATCCAACTCCGGCCGGTCCAAGCTTGGAGAAGTTCTTTTGCAGCGGCCATAGCGTCATCCGGGTCCTCGTACCGGCGTTGCCAATACTTCGACATGCGATAAAGAAGTTGCCGCTCATGCACGCCGTCCGCTAGTTCATTCGAAGTGTAAATCCAAAGTGCAACATCCTGAAGAGCTGCTCGGGCGTCTGACTTCAGCACTCCAGACCGAATAATACCGCGCTCCGAATCCCAGCGTTCAAACAACATTGTTGCGCACTTCTCATATAGATCGGCACGGTTCTGTGGAATCTGTCGTACAGTATTCCGCGGTAGACGTTGCAGAGCAAGCCGAGCATCAAAGCATTCCTGCGTAAATCCGGCACAGATAGCGATTCTTCAAGGAATGCTGACGAGATGGCGTCTTGCTCCGATGGTGTCAACCGATCATCCAGTGCAAACCATGTGCGTGCGTAATGTTGAACGTCACGTTCCGAAAATGGCAATAGTTCAAAGGTCTTAAAAATGGAAGGCTTGAGAGGGGCTTCACCATAGCCGATCGATCGAGATGTCGCGACGATGGCAGCGGTCGAGAAAAGGCTCGAGAAGCTTTCAACTGCCGCGCAAATCTCCTGCCGTCTTCCGATATCCAAGAGTTCGTCAAGTCCATCGAAAATAACAAGGCCGCGCCCTGTCGCAAGAATATATTCGATTGCGCCCCCTGGAACATCAATATGATAGTTCTCAGTTATGTGACTCGATATATATTGGGGAATCGAGAAGTGTTCTGTTTTCTTTTGCACTTCGTACGCGCGAAGAGGAACGATGAATGGCACGATATCGCGGAACGGACGGCTGCAGTTGGCTGGGTCGGAATAGTAGTGGGCGATGCGTTGCGCCAGTGTAGACTTTCCCGCACCAGGATCGCCAAGTACTACGGGGCGGTACTGCTTCTCAGCTAGATCTATAAAGTCAATCTCGGCAGCTTGTTCATAATCTAGTCTTGATGACACGAGCCTAGCTTGGATATAGAGGCTGTCGATAGGGGCGCGTTGCTGGACATCAAAATATGCTGGTATTAGCTCGGAAGTACGTCGCCGCAACTGCTCCTTATATCGTTCGGAAAACTTCAATATGTCGAGCAGCTCTGCTGGGTGGCGTCTTTTAAAAATAATCGTTCGGTCTGCAATTGTTCTCAGATATCCCGCTGTTTTCTCAAGCATCGCTCGATCGACTATCTCTCCATGTTTACGTTGCGCACGTCTACGGAGCTCTGCATTAACCTTGTCAGCAGTCTCAGCTAAGAGCTGGTAAAGGCCGTCACGCAGCTCCTCGGCCTTCTGTAGACCTAGCCCGCCTACTAGTGCAAGGAGGGCTACAAGCTCCTCCCGCAGCTCGATCCTATAGTGGTCGAGATCTCGCGTGAGTGTTGAGATGGCGAGAGATCGGGCAAATACGTCAGCCTCAGGCGAGTTGAGAAATCGAGCAACACAATCGATGTCAGAGTCAGTCAGCTTATCCCGAAATTTGGCCCAAGCGGCAACGACAAATTTGCTGGCGTCAGAATCGGCTCCTTGCAATCTATTTACCAATTCATCAACAGCTTCCCCCTGTCTTGTTTTCCGGAGAGCCCCGACTGCGCCAGATATCCCTCTAACTGCGAGATTAATAAGAATGCCAGGTGAGATGGGTTCCACTCGCTAACCAACCTTCTTGCGGAGCTGATGTAGGCACAGCGAAGTGGTCGTAAGCAGCTCTTGTTGCAGCAGATTATCGCAGGTCACCTTGCGGCACCAGCAGAACCGTATTTGGCCCGATCCGCCGGCAGCCTGGCGCTCCGTTGGACCCTGTTGGCCGCCGCTGCCACTCGGTGCCGGAGCTGGGACTGGGGCTGGCCGATCAGCCTCACCGGGTCCCGCGTTCTGCTGAGCGCGCGTGCGCAGGTCATCCCTACGATCGCCGAGGTCTGACCGCTGAGGTGCGGCGCCTCCCGACCCCTGGTCGAGCCGCCGTTCGATTCTCACTGGATCGAGGCTCAGGTCCGGCGCCAGCGCGGACATGCTACGCCCTTCGCTGGGTGCTCGTCGCTCAGCCGAATTCGCCGTCGCGGAGGGCGGTGGTGAAGGCGGTCCAAGCGGGCGGGGTGAGGATCAGGGTGCCGCCGGTGGGGTGTTTGGAGTCGCGTACCGCGACGGCGTGGCCGGTGGCGGCAACCTCGACGCAGTTGGCCTTGTCGCTGCTGCGGCTGCTCTTCCGCCAGCGGGCGGTGCTCAGGTCGGGTGTGAACACGGTACGCTCCTCTCAGCCGTCAGCTCGGGCCCTCGGCGGCCAGCGCGGCGATGAACTCGATCGTTGCGGGGGGTGCAAGGGCTGCATACAGGATAGTCCCCAGCGCCAGCCGGTAGGCCGCCAGATCGGCCTCCTCCTCCAGGAACAGCTCGGTGCCGTGGTTCTCCTGGTACACCAGCGCTGGCTCCTCGGCGAACTCCAGGATCACGAACGGGCCGCGCATACCGGCGTGCGCCCCGGCCGCCAGCGGCACCACCCGCAGCGTCACGTGCGGCTGCTCGGCCACGCTGAGCAGGTGGGCCAGTTGGCGGCGCATCACGCCGGGCTCGCCGACCGGGCGGCGCAGCGCCCCCTCGTCGATCACCGCGAAGAACTGCGGGGCGCTGGCGCGGGTCAGCACCGCCTGGCGGGCCATCCGCGCGGCCACGAGGTTGTCCAGCTCGGCGTCGGAGATCGTGGGAGCGACGCCCTGGATGATCGCTCTGCTGTACTCCGCGGTCTGCAGCAGGCCGGGCACGAACAGGGCCTCGTAGTTCTGTATCCGGTTGGCTTTGGCCTCGAAGTCGATCAGGCTGCGCCAGAGCTGGGGCAGCCCGGGCTGGCGGGTCCACCAGCCGCGTTCCTCGGAGCGGCGTACCAGGTCGAGCAGCTCGTCACGGGTGGCGGCGGGCACCTGGTAGAGCCCGAGCAGCGAGGCGACGTCCTCGATCTGCAGCCCACTGTTGCCGGTCTCGACCCGGCTGATCTTGCTGGGTGACATACCCATCAGCTTGGCCACCTCGGCACCGGAGAGCCCCGCCTTCTCCCGCAGCGCACGCAGCTCTGCGGCGACCTGGCGAGACCGGATCGAGGTGTGCGGGTTGCCCGGCATGCGTGTGCCTCCGCTGCGTGGGGGAATGCTGGCGACTCACTATGCAGCGTCGGCAGGGTGCAAGCAATCACCCGATTGAATGATTGCTTGCATCGCCTGCAAGGACGGATCGTCAACGCATGGACAGAGCGCAGCTCGATCGGAAGATCATAGCCGGGACGGTGGTCGAGGAGACGGCGAGCCCGCCGGCCGCCGTCACGCGGTGCCGGAGCTGGGGTTGGCCGGTCAGTCTCACCGGGTCCCGCGTCCTGCTGCGTACCGGGGTACCGGTCAGCGCGGTCGAGCTCGCCGAGGAGCTGGCCGTCGAGGTGCAGCGGTTCCTCGCGATCCGGCTGCTGGCCGGACCGGTGGTCGCGCTGCCCGGCACGCCACGGCGCTGGCTGCTGCTGGTGACCGGTGCCGACGAGGTGTCGAAGGCGGCGATCGATCGGCTCGACGGGCGTGGCGGGGTCACCCACCGCGCGGGTGCGCTCGTGCCATTGCCGCCCAGCGAGCTGGCCTGCGGCCAGGTCACCTGGCAGGTGCCGCCCGCGCGGGCCGAGCCGTGGTTGCCGCCGTGGACCGCGCTCGCCGCGGCGGTCCGCTCCATCACCCACCCGCCGGGACACCGTAACCGCCGCCGTCGGCGTCGCCACCCCACGATGACGACTGGCGTCACGCCCTACCCGATCTCACCCGAACTGGGCTGGCTGCTCGCGCTGCGCCGGGTCCGCCGCGGCCACGTCGTCCTCGTCGGCCACGACCTGCTGATCGACCGCGAGTGTCGGTTTCCCGACTACCTTCGCGGGTCCGTGCGGGAGCTGCTCGACGACGGACACCTCTACCTCGGCGAGGAACGAGCCGAATGGCGCCGGCGGCCCGTGCTGGTCACGGCGTCGGGGGAGCAGCTGCACACCACGCTCGAGAACGGCGGGTGACCTCATCGGCTGCCGGTACATCAGTCGGCAGCTTCCGGGGCGGGTTCGACGAGCTCGACCAGCACTCCGCCCGCGTCCTTCGGGTGCACGAAGTTGACCCGGGAGTTCGCGGTGCCGCGGCGCGGCGAGTCGTAGAGCAGCCGGACCCCGGCCTCGCGCAGCGCAGCGGACGCCGCCTCGATGTCGGTCACCCGGTAGGCCAGCTGCTGCAGGCCCGGCCCGTTGCGGTCGAGGAACCTGCCGATCGTGGTGTCCGGACTCAGCGGTGCGAGGAGCTGGACCGCCGCCCCGCCCGCGGCGTCACCGGGCGCGCGCAGCATGCCCTCCCGGACGCCCTGCTCCT
>JALYQB010000577.1 GCA_030856045.1 Actinomycetota bacterium | reverse complement strand
CCCGTGCCGCTGCCCGTCACGACCGTGCCGGTGGTCACGACCGCGGACGGCGTGCGCGCCACGCTCACCGACGTCGTCTCACCCGCGGTGTCCGCACCGGTCACCGTCACGGGGGACGGCGCCGAGGCGACGCTGGTCCCGGAGGTGACGGCCGCCGCGCTGCGGTTCGCCCCGGAGCCCGGCGGTGCGCTCATCACGACCGTGGACCAGGCCGCGGTGATCGACGCGCTCGCGCCGCAGCTGGCGCCCACGGAGCGGGAGGGCCGCGACGCGCAGATCGTCTTCCAGAGCGGCGGGCCGGCCGTCGTGCCCTCGGTCGACGGCCGCGGCATCGACTGGCCGAAGAGCATCGAGCCCCTCATGGAGGTGCTCGGCCGCACGGAGGACCGTACGCTCGCCGCGCTCTACGTCGACGAGCCCGCGGACTTCACCACCGAGGAAGCGAACGCGGTCGACGCGAGCCAGGTGATCAGCGAGTTCTCCACCAGCGGGTTCGCGTCGGACTCCGGGCAGAACATCCGGCGCGTCGCGGAGCAGGTCGACGGCGCTGTGGTGCAGCCGGGGGAGACGTTCAGTCTGAACGGGTCCACCGCGCCCCGCAACGCCGCGAACGGCTACGTCGAGGCCGGGATCATCGAGGACGGCAGGCCGGGCCGGGGGGTCGGCGGCGGGGTGTCCCAATTCGCCACCACGCTGTACAACGCCTCCTACTTCGCCGGCATGGTCGACGTCGAGCACCAGGAACACAGCTACTACATCAGCCGCTACCCCGCGGGGCGGGAGGCGACGGTGTTCGAGGGCGCGATCGACCTGAGGTTCCGCAACGACGGCCGCGCCCCGGTGCTGATCCAGACGGCGTGGACGCCCTCGTCGATCACCGTCCGCTTCCTGGGCAGCAAGCAGTACGACGTCGAGTCGATCACGGGGTCACGGACGGACTACACCGAGCCGCAGGTGCAGACCGTCACCGGTGAGCCGTGCAGTGAGACCAGCGGCTCGCAGGGTTTCCGGGTCACCGACACGCGGGTGCTGCGGGAGCCGGGCACCGGCCGCGAGGTCGACCGCGAGACGCGCACGGTGCGCTACGAGCCACAGCCGATCGTCCGCTGCGTGTGACTGCGTGTGACACGGCCCCGCCACCCGGGAGGTGACGGGGCCGTGCGCGCACCGCGGGAGCGGGCGGGTCAGAAGGCGTCCTCGGGCACGTCCATCAGGGCGTTGTCGGTGGCCTCGACGATCGCGCGGCGGGCGGTGAGCTCGGGCAGGATGTTGCGGGCGAAGAACGACGCCGCGGCCACCTTGCCGTCGTAGAAGGCGCGGTCCTCGGCGCTCACCTCGGCCCCGAGGGCATGCAGCGCCGTCTCGGCCTGACGCAGCAGCAGCCACCCGATGACGACGTCGCCCGCGCTCATGAGGAAGCGCACGGTCTGCTGCGCGACCTTGTAGGTGTTACGCGGATCCTCCTGAGCCGACGTCAGGAAGCCGATCATCGCGGCGAGCATGCCCTGCAGATCGCCCAGCGCGGTCGCGAGCAGCGCCCGCTCCTCCTTGAGCCTGCCGTTGCCCCCTTCGGCGTCGAGGAACGTCTGGATCTCGTTGTTCAGGTACCCCATCGCCTGCCCCTTGTCCCGCACGATCTTGCGGAAGAAGAAGTCCTGCGCCTGGATGCCCGTGGTGCCCTCGTACAGGCTGTCGATCTTGGCGTCGCGGATGTACTGCTCGACGGGGTAGTCCTGCAGGAAGCCGGACCCGCCGAGCGTCTGCAGCGACAGCGTGAGCATCTCGTACGCGCGCTCGGAGCCGACGCCCTTGACGATCGGCAGCAGCAGGTCGTTCACGCGCTCGGCGATGTCGGCGTCGTCGCCTGCCGAAGCTGATCGATACAGCGTCACCTGGTCCTGGAAGCACGCGGTGTAGAGGTAGAGCGCCCGCAGGCCCTCGGCGTAGGCCTTCTGCAGCATGAGCATCCGGCGGACGTCCGGGTGGTGGGTGATGGTGACCCGAGGCGCGGACTTGTTCAGCAGCTGCGTGATGTCGGCGCCCTGCACGCGCTCCTTGGCGTAGTCCAGTGCGGTGAGGTAGCCGCTCGACAGCGTCGCGATGGCCTTGGTGCCGACCATCATCCGGGCGTACTCGATCACCTGGAACATCTGCGCGATGCCGTCGTGCACCTCGCCGACGAGCCAGCCCACCGCAGGGGTGCCGTGCTGGCCGAACGTCAGCTCGCACGTCGTGGACACCTTGAGGCCCATCTTGTGCTCGACGCCGGTGACGAACGCACCGTTGCGCTCGCCCAGCTCTCCCGTCTCGGGGTCGAAGTGGTACTTCGGCACGAAGAAGAGCGACAGGCCCTTGGTGCCGGGGCCCGCGCCCGTGGGGCGGGCCAGCACCAGGTGGACGATATTCTCGGCCAGGTCGTGCTCGGCCGAAGTGATGAAGCGCTTCACGCCCTCGAGGTGCCAGCTGCCGTCGGGCTGCTGGACCGCCTTGGTGCGGCCCGCGCCCACGTCGGAGCCGGCATCGGGCTCGGTGAGGACCATCGTGGCGCCCCAGCCCTTCTCGATCATCAGCTCGGCCCAGTGCTGCTGCTCGGGGGTGCCGTTGCGGTGCAGCACCTGAGCCATCGACGGCCCGGCCATGTAGATGAACGCGGCGGGGTTGGAGCCCAGCAGCATCTCGGCGGTGGCCCAGCGCAGTGTCGCGGGCGCGCCGTAGCCACCGAGGTCGGAGCCCAGGTCGAGCCGGTACCACTCGCCGTCCCACAGGGTCTGGAAGGACTTCTTGAACGCCGCGGGGAGCTCGACGGTGTGCGCGTCGGGGTCGAACACCGGCGGGGTGCGGTCGGACTCGGCGAAGGAGTCGGCCAGCGGGCCGGTGGCGAGGCGCTCGACCTCGATGAGGACGTCGCGCGCGGTCTGTGCGTCCATCTCCGCGAACGGCCCGGTTCCCATGCGCTCCTGCACGGCGAACACCTCGAACAGGTTGAACTCGAGGTCGCGGAGGTTGCTCTTGTAGTGACCCATGGCCTCGCTCCGAAGTCGCGTCGATGTGCCCCACCCCGGCGCCGTACTGGCCGGTAACAACAGAGTATTACTCGTCGGTAACCCTTGCAAGAGACCTGCCTCACATGTCCGGTTTCACCGCGTTCGTCTCGATCGGGTGCCGGTTGCTGCGTCACACTCCCGTGTTGTAACGACGGCGGTGCTCGCCGCGACGTGGTCGATGTGCTCTGGCGGCACCAGGTGACGTCCGGCGGTGTAGACGGCGCGGGCGTAGTCCTCGGTCTGGAGCAGGCCCGGAATCAGCTCCAGTTCGTAGGCCGGCTCGCGGGAGGCGTCGGACTCCGGACCGATCGGTCGGCGTAGCGGTGGCCTGCGTAGGCACGGGGTAGGGCTGCCACGGCATCCCCGGCCAGTGATCGCTGTTTCGCGACCTGTTGTCCCGGCTGCCGGGTAATTCGGTCGCGAAACAGCGATCACGGAACAAGGGCCGCGGCGTCGCAGGCTCCAGCGCCGGAGCCGGGGCCGACGTCCGTGAGGGCCACAGCAGCACCGCGAGCCCGCCCGCGGCGAGGAGCGCGAACACGAGGACGCCGACGCCGACACCCGGCGCCGAGGCGTCGAGGAACAGCAGGCTGCGCAGCGTCTCGCTGGAGAACCGGAACGGCGTCCACGACCACAGCAGCGCCCGGTACGCGGGGGCCAGCAACTCGGGCGGCTGGGCCGCCACCGCGGGGGCCGTCAGGTAGAGCACCGCCAGCAGCGGAGCTCCCACGAGGCCCAACAGCCGCAGCACGGCGCTCTGCACGGTGGCGAAGGCGGCCGCGACCAGGACCAGGAAGCCGACCGCTGACCACCCCACGGTGAGCTCGGCGTCCCACAGCCAGCCGAAGCCGATCACCACCGCGGGGGCGAGCACGCTGGCGGCCGCCGCGGCGACCAGGCGGCTGCCGCTCGACAGCCTGCGGCCGGCTCGCGCAGCCAGCACCACGGGGAGCGCGCTGGCCACCAACGTGGCGATCCACAGCAGTGCACTCGCCGCGAGTGGGAACACCGTGCCGGTGGCCGAGGTGGGGTGGAGCGTCTCCACGGTCAGCGGCGCGACGTCCACGCCTCGCTCCGCGACGGGGTCGAGCAGCCGTCCGCCGGCCGTGGTGAGCACCTGCTGGGCGGCGGCGGTTCCGCTGGGGTTGAGCGCTCCCGACACCACGGCGGTCGCGGTCAGCCCGCGCCCGCCGTCGATGGGCGTGATCTCGAGGATGCCGTAGACCTCCTTGTCGTCGAGGAGGCGGGCGGCCTCACCCGTGGCGGCAGAGCGCCAGGCGACGGCGTCGCCACCCTGCGCGGTGAGCTGCGCGACCACGGGAGCCAGGGTGTCACCGGCTGGACCGTCGGGGACCGCGACCGCCAGCGGCAGGTGGTCGGGGGCCACGGTGGCCTGGACGCCGAAGGTGAGGAAGCCGAGCACGACGGCGACCAGGGCGCCGATCAGGGCTGACGGCAGGCCGATGACGGCCGGATGTGAGGTGGTCATGGCGGTCTCCGGTCTCGTTGCACAAAGAAGTCAACATACGGCGAGTTTAGAATTCATCGCTTGATGAAGTCAACGCCTGACGAGATCCAGGTAGGGTGTAGTGGTGGCGAGCACGAGGAGTGGCCGGCGCAGCGGGCGTCGACCGGGCGAGAGCGGCAGCCGTGAGGCGATCCTCGACGCGGCGAGGTCGCGGTTCACCGCGCACGGCTACGACGCGGCGACGATCAGGGCCATCGCGGCCGACGCCGAGGTCGACCCGGCGCTCGTCCACCACTTCTTCGGCTCCAAGGAACACCTCTTCGCCGCTGCCCTGCACCTGCCGGTGGACCCGGCCGCCGTGATCCCCGACCTGGTCGCGCCCGGCGTCGCCGGCCGGGGGGAACGGCTGATCCGGTTCTTCCTCGGGCTGTTCGACGAGCTGGGCACCGCCAACCCGATCGTGGCGCTGCTGCGTTCGGTGGCGGCGCACGAGGACGCGGCGAGGATGTTCCGCGAGTTCTACAGCCAGGCGGTGCTGGAGCGCATCGCCGCCGGCCTGGACGTCTCGCAGCCGCGGCTCCGGGCGGCGCTCTGCATGTCGCAGGTGGTCGGACTGGTGATGACGCGACAGGTCATCGGCCTCGAGCCCCTCGTCCGCGCGGACGACGAGGTCCTCGTGTCCGCCTACGCTCCGGCGCTACAGCACTACCTCACCGGGCCGTTGCCCGAGCCGACGCGACGCTTCGGTGCCACGTCATGACGCACACCCCGAGCACCGGCCGGGACGTGCGGGTGTGCGTCTTCGGGGATTCCTACGCACACGGTGTCGGCGACCCCACCGGAGCAGGAGTCTCACCGCTCTGGCTTCGGTTCTCGACGATGCGCACTCGGCGGGCTGGCCGTCCCTGGTGGTCGGCCCGCCCGTACCAGCGGATGAGGCGCACCGCCGTCGAGTCCGGCGGCTGAACACCGACCTGGCACTCGTTTCCGAGGAGCGTGCGGCGCCGTTCGTAGATCTGATGACCCCGATCGAAGCCGATGCGCGCTGGCTCGACGAGCCCGCCGCCGGCGATGGGTACCACCCCGGAACGGTCGGCTACCGGACGATGGCCGATGTGATACGTCCCGCGTTCACCGCGTGGATCGCTATCGTGGCCGGTCTGGATGACCGCTGACGGCGTGCTGACGATGTCCATCGCGTACTGGCAGTGGTGGTCGTACCGGTGGGATGCTGCGTGCTGTGCCCCGACCGCGCCGATTGTTTCTGAGTCACACGTCGGAGTTGCGTCGGCTTCCCACTGGCGGGTCGTTCGTGGCTGCCGCGGAACGGGCGGTGAACCTGGCCCACGATGCGGTCACCGACATGGCGTACTTCGCCGCCCGGGACGGCCAGCCGGCCCAGGTGTGCCGGGACGCGGTGCGTGACGCCGATGTGTATGTCGTGGTGGTGGGATTCCGGTACGGCTCGCCGGTGGCCGATCGCCCGGAGCTGTCCTATACCGAGTTGGAGTTCGAGACCGCCACCGTGGCGGGCATGCCGCGGCTGGTGTTCCTGCTCGACGACGACGCGCACGGACCGCGGGAGCTGTTCGTCGATCTCACCTACGGGGCCCGGCAGGAAGCCTTCCGTACGCGGCTGCGCGACAGCGGCCTGGTTGTCCGCACTGTCACGACGCCGGACGAGTTGACCACGGCGTTGCTGCACGCACTGGCCGAGCTTCCTCGCGCCGGCTCGGGCGATGTGCCGGTCGGGCGGATATGGAGCGTGCCGGCACACAACGCCACGTTCACCGGCCGTGAGGGTCTGTTGGCGGGGCTGCGCGCGTCACTGTGCTCGGGCCGGACGACTGCGGTGTGGGCTTTGCATGGAATGGGTGGGATCGGGAAGACCGCGGTGGCGACCGAATATGCCCACCGCCACGGCGGTGACTACGACGTGGTGTGGTGGGTGCCGGCGGAACAACCCGCTCTCATCGCGGATCGGTTGGCCGAACTGGCCCGCACCCTTGATCTCGCGGATGTGACGGACACGGTCGGGGCCGCGGTGGCGCGACTGCTGGGAGTGCTGCGCGATCGGGAGCGCTGGCTGCTGATTTTCGACAACGCGGAGGACCCGCGGGCCGTGGCTGACTGTCTTCCCAGCGGCAGGGGACATGTGCTGATCACCTCCCGCAACCCGGGGTGGGAAGACCTCGCGGTCGGTCTCGCGCTGGATGTGTTCGACCGCGACGAGTCGATCGGGCTGCTGTGTTCCCGGGTCCCGGGACTGTCGGAGAGGGATGCCGGGCGAGTTGCTGCCGCGGTGGGCGACCTGCCGCTCGCGGTGAGCCAGGCCGGTGCCTACCTGGCCGAGACCGGGATGGCCGTGGCAGAGTACCTGCGGCTGCTGAAGGCGCGGGCCGCGGAGGTGCTCGCGCAGGGCGTACCGGTGACGTATTCGGCGTCGCTGGCGGCGAGCTATCAGCTGGCGTTTGATCAGCTCGCGGTCCAGGAGCCTGCGGCGTTGGATCTGCTGACCCTCACCGCGTACCTGGCGCCCGAGCCGATCCCGTTCACCCTGCTCACCGCCCATCCGGATCGGCTACCCGATCGCCTCGCCGCCGCGGTCGCCGACCCGTTGGCGTTCGCCGGGCTGATCCGGCTGTTGCGTCGGCGCGGCTTGGCCCGGGTTGAGGCCAGCAGCCTGCAGCTGCACCGACTCGTCCAAGCCATCCTGCGCAGCCGCCCACCCAGCGGTGGGACCGACGGTGAGGGCATGGCCGTGGTCGCGGTCCGACTGCTGCGGGGGGTGGTACCGGCCGACCCGTGGAACAATCCGCCCACCTGGTCGGACTGGCGAGACCTGCTGCCCCATGTCCTGGCCGCGACCGACCCCAGCCGCCACCTGGAACCGGCCGGTGAGGATGTCGCCTGGCTACTCGACACGGCCGGCATGTACCTGCTCACTCGGGGAGAACCCGGCCCCGCCCGCCCACTGTTTGAACGAGCGCTCACCGACCTTCGCCGGGTGCTCGGCGAGGACCACCCCGACACCCTGGAATCGGCCAACAACCTCGCCGCCGATCTACGGGCGCTGGGCGAGCATGAGCGGGCCCGCCAGCTCGATGAGGACACTCGCACCCGTCGCCGTCGGGTGCTCGGCGAGGACCACCCCAACACCCTGGCCTCGGTCAACAACCTCGCCGCCGATCTGCGGGCGCTGGGCGAGCATGAGCGGGCCCGCCAGCTCGATGAGGACACTCTCACCCGTCGCCGTCGGGTGCTCGGTGAGGACCACCCCGACACCCTGGCCTCGGTCAACAACCTCGCCGCCGATCTGCGGGAGCTTGGGGAGCATGAGCGGGCCCGTCAGCTGGAGAAGCAGATCCGATCGCACCGCCGATCTTGACCTAATCCCCTGCCTGCTCCTCGTCCTGGCCGCCGTGGCGTGGACGATCACGGGCCGAGGGGAAGGCACCACCCGCTCGGTGACCGCGCCCCAGCTCGCCGTACGCCAAGTGGATGTCGGGCCGACAGGCCGCGCGCAGCGAGCGGGATCGGCCGGGCAGGCACGCGAGATGCCCTATCACCGGGCCACGGCCGCGCCGCCGCAGGGCGGCTTGATCCCATAGGGGGCAGATTCGGCAGCAGCCCTCGTGACGTGCACCGGAGTCGACCGTGCGGTCTCGGATGATGCTCCACGGGCCATAGTCGAGTAGGTGGGTGCCGTCGTGCGCGCGGACGTGGAGCGTGGCCTCGAAGGCGTCGAGGACGCGGGCGGTGAACGTCGGGGTCATCAGGCGGGGCACGTCGGCGGGTTCGATCCTAGCGGCCTCGGCGGCCTCGGGGGGTCTAGGTTGCCGGTGCGGTGACCGGGCGGCATCGGAAGACGGCAGCGACGATTCCGGCCTTCACGTTCTTGTAGAGACCGGTTAGGCGTTCGACTTCGACGTGCGCGCCCGTCTCCTCCGCGACCTCTCGGCGCACGCCCTGTTCGAATGCCTCGTGCGTTTCGAGCACTCCGCTGGGCAGCGGCCAGCGTGCCCACGCACGCGGTAACCTTGGGAAACTTCTCTAGGTAGGAGGCGACGGTGGGTGCTCCTGAGACGGGTGGTGTGGCACCCGTCTATGCCCGGATCGCCGATGACCTGCGGGCCGCGATCCGGTCCGGCGAGTACGTCGACGGGGACCGTCTGCCGGGGGAGAACGCGCTGATGGAGCGCTACGGTGTCGCGCGGATGACGGCGCGGCAGGCGCTTGCGACCCTGCGTTACGAGGGGCTGGCGGTCTCCCGGAAAGGCAGCGGGGTATTCGTCCGGCTGTTCAAGCCCATTCGTCGCCACGGATCGAATCGCCTCGCTCGTTCCCTGTGGGGCGACGGCGGGAACATCTGGGGTGCCGGGTTCGAGGACCGGGTCGTCGCCGTCGATCACATCGTCATTGACCGGGTGGAGGCCGACAAGGAGTTGGCCGAACAGTTCGGCGTCACGGAGGGCACGGAGCTGCTGCGGCGCTCCCGCCGGTACGTGGTCGATGACCGGCCGGTGCAGCAGGCGACCTCGTTCTTGCCGCTGGAGCTGGTTGAGGGGACCCGGATCACCGAGCCCGACACCGGCCCGGGCGGCGTGCTCGCCCGCCTCGCCGAGCTGGGCCACCCACCGGCGGAGTTCTCCGAGACGCTGACATCGCGGATGCCGACCCCCGAAGAGGTTGCCGAGCTGGACATGCCGCCCGGAACTCCGGTCCTGGCGATCACCCGGCTGGCCGTCACCGACAAGGGCCGGGTGATCGATGTGACCCGCATGCTCCTCGACGCCTCCTGCCACGTGCTGCGTTACGACTTCTCGGCCTGACGGCGGCTAGCTAGCGGCTGTGCCGACGATCCGCGGGCGTGTGTGTCCGTTGACATCTCTAGAGATGTTATGGCATGCTAAGAAATGTCTCTAGAGAGGTGCCCTAAGACGCAAGAGGTCAACGGGCGATGGCGATCAACGGGAGGTTCCGTGCGTCGATGGAGGACGTGTCCCCCCATAGCGCGTTTCGTGGTCGGCGAGGTCGAGCCGGTGCGCGACTTCGACAAGTCGACACACCGCAAGTTCGTGCGCAGAACGACAAGGAGACCGGGCTGCTGATGGTCGGTGTCGGTACTCGATGCGGACCCGGATGCGCGGACAGGCCGACAAGACGGTCACGGTGAAGGTCCTTGGACACGGTGCAGCCAGTGCCCCGGAGACCACGGGTGGGACGCCGTTCCGGCCGGTGGAGTTCGACGGGCTCACGGTCACGTCGTACCTGGATGAGCGGAGTAACCGGGTCGCGTACAGCTTCCGGGCTCGGGTGCTTCCAACCTCTCACCAGCAGTGAGCGGGATCGGTGCTGCCCAGGGTAACGGGCGCCGGTCTCGTGTGGACGGATCGGGAGGTCCGCACCTCATGCGAGCGATACCGGAGAAGGTCCTGCGCCGGGTGCGCGGGATGATCGGGACCGGCGGTAACGAGCGGTTCACCGTGGCAGTGACCCGCAACCCGAAGGGCGGTACGGAACTCGACCGCGCCGAGGACCTGTTTCGCCGCCTCGTCTACGGCAACGGCGCCGACGTCCCGACGCCACTGGTCTTGGCCCGGACGGGGCGGCGTGATGAGTAGCCCCACCCCGCCGTCCGGGCTCGGGCCGCTCAACAGCGCGCCGGTGTCGCTGTACCCGCCGTTCGCCCGGCCCGGCGGCTGGGACCGGTATCCGACCCAGGCGGAACGCTACATCGCGTTGCTGACCGCGTTGGACGGGGTCGACGTCGGCTCCCACGACGTGCGGGTCCTGCACTGGTTAGCCGGGTGGAACCCACCGACCGTCGCCACCGTCTGCGCACTGCTGCACCGCGCCCACGGTGCCGGCTACCGCGAAGGGAACACCCGCTCGTGCCCACCACCGACCCCACCACCACCGCACCCACCGCGGGGTCGACCGTGGTGGATCCCGCGGCCATGACCCGCGCCCAGCGGGCCGCGCGCTCGTCCTCACGACCGAGGTCGCCCAGGACCCGGCCGAGCCGATGAGGCGGCGTAGGTACAACGTCATCGTCGCATCGCCACCACATGCGCCAGCAGATCAGCAATCCCGCCCTATCCGAGTACCTGAATGTTCACTTTCGGTCGGTCGGCGGTCCGATGTCGATCCGCAGCGATGTGCGATGGACGACGACGCCGTTGCGAGCGACGATGCTGAAAACATACTCGGCCCTTCGCAGGATCGACCAGGATACGAACGGGTGGCCGGAAAAGCTCGTCGCTCTGGCCGACAGAGTCAGGCGTTGTCCCTGAGGCAGGTGTTGCCTCATGCCTTTGAGTGTGTCCTCCAGGACCCGCTGCCTCCCGGTGTTGAACTGTTTCGGCGCGTACATCACACCCGCTGCCGCCTCGTCGCCGAACTGCCTGCCCCCACAGGTGGGCTCTGTCATAGCCGCGCCCCCGAAGGACCGGGACCTGCTCGGGGGACTTCAAACGATTCTCGAAACCCTGTCGGGCTATCTGAGGAAGGATCTTGCCGGTGATGGTTACGACCTGCTCCTTCCTGCTGCTGATACCGAATGTGATGGTATCGATGCCACCGGTCCCGGCCGTGCGGCGGTCGACTGTGGCCGGGTAGCCGGGTGAGACGACGATCCGTGGTCCCACCGCGGGCGTCGAGCCGCTTTCGAGCGACCTCGCTGCCCGGCCGGTACCCTCCCTCACCCAGTACCCGCATGGCCTGGCGGGCGAGAGCACGTACCGCCTTCTCGGGTGGGGTCGGTAAGGCCACGGACGCCCGGTGGCCAAGCTCGACCGCGGTTCGTCTCGCCACGATGGGAATGTGTCCTCGCACCTGCGCCGGGTGTTCGCCAAACTCGGCGTTGACTCGCGAGCAGAAATGGTCGGTCGATTGCTCGAAGAACATTTCTCAGCGTCACCACCGCAGTCGACTGCGATTCCAACGATCCATCAATAGAATGCGAGTTACCGTAAACCATCCGAGGTCATCGACGTGAAAGTTCTACGACCTGGGCCTTCGGAGTGGAGCGGATGACGGGAATCGAACCCGCGTCTAGAGCTTGGGAAGCTCTCATTCTACCATTGAACTACATCCGCAGCGTGCGTGAGCGTACACGACGAGCCTACCGCCGCCGTCCGCTCACCGGGCTTCGACGTGCTCGCCCCGTCCGGCGGCGTGGTCACGTCTCGATCACCGGGCGGACACCGGAGTGGTGCCGCCGGGCCAGTTCGCGGTAGGTCTCCGGGTTGTTCCTCACCCACCACTGCGCCGACCCCGTCACCGGGCCCCGATCCTGCGCGGCAGGGCCCATCACGATCTGGCCCGGCGGCACCACCGCACCCGGCGGCACCGTGGCCCCGGCCGCGACGAGTGCCCGTGCGCCGATGCGCGCACCGTCCTGCACCGTGGCGCCGTTGCCGATGAGCGCCTCCTCGCCGATCACGCAGCCGTGGAGCACGCACAGGTGCCCGACGGTCGCGCCGGGGCCGACCTCGGTCGCCGGGTCGGCGCCGCCGTGGAGCACGCAGCTGTCCTGCACGTTGGCCCCGGCGCGCACGATGATCGGCCCGAAGTCGGCGCGCAGCACAGCGCCGTACCAGATCGACGCCTCCACCTCGACGCGCACGTCGCCGACGAGCGTCGCGGTGGGGGCGATCCACGCCGAGGGATCGACGGTCGGACGGACGCCCTCGAACTCGAACAGCGGCACGTCGCTGACCCTAACCCGCCTCGCTGCGGTGGTCGGTCACCCCCCGCTCGGTCCGGGCGGTTTCCACATGTCCTGCGGTTCGGGGGGCCGCGGAGCGGGCGCCGTGGGAGGTGGTGCGCCGACCGCGGGTGGGGCCGCTGCGGTGGGGCTCGGCCCGAACCGTCCCAGCGCGCCGAGGATGTCGTCGACCGTCTGCTCCGGCTCCGCAGGCATGGGGTCGACCGGGAGTGGGGCGGGAGTGGCCGGTGGGGGGGCACCGTCCGGGACCAGGAAGTCCAGCGGACCGCCGCCCGGGTCGGTCTCGACCGGCACGAGCACGGCACCCGGGACGAGCCCCGCCGGGAGGTCGACGTCCACCTCGGGCACGAGAGCGTCCACCTCGGGTACGAGAGCGTCCACCTCGGGCACGAGAGCAGGCGCCGGCTCCGGCGAGTCGACCCGGGCGTCCGGCTCCTGGGTGGGCACGATCACCGGAGCCCCGTCGTCGGCGCCGGCGAGGCCCGGGAGCTCCCGGGTGAGGGCGAGGACCGAGCCGGCGAGAGGGGCCATGTTCGGGGGATCCGGCAGCGGGCTTCCCACCGCGGTCTCGACGCCCGCGGACCAGTCCTCCAGCTGCTCGCGCTGGGTGTCGCGCTGGCGGGTGAGGACGTCGCGCTGCTCGCGCAGCTGGTCACCGGACGTCCCGCGCAGCTGCGAGGCCCGCGTCACGTTCCCCAGCTGCTCCTCGGTGTCGGCCAGCGCTCTGGTCGTCCGCTGCAGTGCCCGCCACGCGGTGAGGTCGGCCTCCAGCGCAGCCCGCTGTTGCTCCAGCCGCGCCCGCTCGGCGACGAGTTCGCGCACCGCGGCCGGCGGCTCACCGGCCCGCTGCTGTGCGGGCAACGCGTTCCACGCCCGCTCGGCCTCGGCGAGGACGGCGAGCTGCTCGCGGACCGACGCCAGCGCGACCTTCGCCGCGCTCGCCCACTCGACGCCACCGACCGGGAGCGGCGGTGTCTGCGCTGTCGGCACCGGGGTGGGCACCGAGCTGGAGTCCGGTCCCTGCCCTGCGGTGCTCATCACCACAATCCCGCCACCGAGGGCGGCCAGTGGGATCAGCAGCCCGAGCGCGGCGGCGGTCGCGCGCCGCCGTGGCGGCGTGGTGGACGGCGGCGGGCCGACCGCGCGCTGGGGACGCAGCCACTCCTCGCTCGGGATGCCGAGTACCTCGAAGGTCCCCTCGCGCCGCACCAGCAAGCAGACCACGACGTGGGAACCGAACCGCCGACGGCCCAGCAGGTCGTAGCTGTCGGCGTACAGCCCGTCGTGGCGGACCGGGACGGCGGCGAGGGTCGGGTGCACCCAGGTGGCGTTGTTGGGGATCGACCAGCGCAGGTTCCGGTACCCGGCCTCGGCCGCGAACCTCACCATCACCTCGGCGGCGTGCTGCTCCGCCGACGTCAAGCCGGCTCGTGCTTCGCTCATGGTCATCGCTCCTGCGCGGCGGAGTGGGTCCCCGACCCCGGACGAGTGTGCTCAGTCGGCCGTGCCATGGCAACTGCCGAATCAGTGTTCCTGGAAGGTAGCGTGGCCGGGTTCTCGGCCGGAAACGGGGTGCAGCGCGCCCGCAGGTCCCCGGTGGCGGGGCTCGTGGGGCCATTAGGGTGGCGCGGTGCTGCTGAGCGACCGCGACCTGCGAGCCGAGCTCGACGCCGGGCGGCTGGGTCTGGCCCCGTTCGACCCCGCCATGCTCCAGCCGTCGAGCATCGACGTGCGGCTCGACCGCTTCTTCCGGGTGTTCGTCAACACGAAGTACACCCACATCGACCCGTCGCTGCAGCAGGACGAGCTCACCTCGCTGGTCGAGCCCGAGGGCGAGGGACCGTTCGTGCTGCACCCCGGTGAGTTCGTGCTGGGCTCGACGTTCGAGCAGGTGTCGTTGCCTGCCGACCTCGCGGGCAGGCTCGAGGGGAAGTCCTCGCTCGGGCGGCTGGGACTGCTGACGCACTCCACCGCGGGGTTCATCGATCCGGGCTTCACCGGGCACATCACCCTGGAGCTGTCCAACGTCGCGAACCTGCCGATCACGCTGTGGCCGGGGATGAAAATCGGGCAGCTGTGCCTGTTCCGGCTGTCCAGCCCCGCGGAGCACCCGTACGGCTCGGCAACGGCGGGCTCCCGGTACCAGGGCCAGCGGGGACCCACCCCGTCGCGCGCGTACCGGAACTTCGACCGCGCCGAGACCCGCCGTTCCGGGGTCGGCCACCGCCCGACCAGTTGACACCACTGTGGCGTCAACGAGTGCTTGACAAGACGCCGATGTCAACGCATAGTTGACGGCATGACACTCGATGAGCTTGTACAGCAGACCAGGACCAGAGCACCCAGCGTCGACCCGCTCGACCTGCTCGCCACCGCCGCGCACCAGCAGCAGGAGCTCACCACCCTCGGTGAGGAGCTGCTCGACCACTGGGTCCAGCACGCCCGCGCCGCGGGCTGCTCCTGGGCGCAGATCGGGGGATCGCTCGGCGTCACCAGACAGGCAGCTCAGCAGCGGCACTCCGCGGCCCGGGGGCTGTTCGGGAAGCTCAAGGACACGATCGGGGACGTCGCGGGGGGGCTGTTCACCCGCTTCCACCCCGCTGCGCGCCGGGCGGTCGTCCTCGCCCAGGAGGAGGCCCGCCTGCTGCGCCACCCCTCCATCGGCACCGAACACCTGCTGCTCGGCCTGCTCGCCGAGGGCGACGGCGTCGCCGCGCGGGTGCTCGGCGACGGCGGGGTGACGCTCGACGGGGCCCGCGCCGCGGTCGAGCGGCTCCTCGGCTGCGGCGAGGACGTGCCGAATGGGCACATCCCGGTCACCCCTCGGACGAAGAAGGTGCTCGTGCAGAGCCTGCGCGAGGCGCTGCACCTGAAGCACGACCACATCGGGACCGAACACATGCTGCTCGGCATGCTGCGCGAGGGCGTCGGCGTCGGCGTGCAGGTGCTCCGCGAGGCGGGCCTGGAGCCCGAACAGCTGCGCGAGGCCGTCCTCACCCGGCTCGACCGGTAGCGGTCATCGACGGTCCCCCGATCGACGCGGACGCATGGCTCCCGAACTTACCCACCCTGGTATTTCGCTTGGGCGGCTCCCCCGCGGATGCCACGATGCGGCGTGGCCTCCGAACCTGCGCCGCCTGTCGCGGCGTCCCGGGGCGGTGTCGCCGTTGCCGTGTTGTTACTCGTGGCGGTGAGCGCTGTGACGCTGCTGACCCTGCGTCCGCCCGCGCCCGAGCCGATCGACGCGCCCGCCGGCACCTTCAGTGCGGCGCGGGCGATGGCGACGGTCACCGCGATCGCCGGGCAGCCGCGGCCGTTGGGCAGCCCGGCCGGTGACGCGGTCCGCGACCTGCTCGTCGGCCGGCTCCGCGCGCAGGGCCTCGACGCGCGGGTGACGACGTCGGTGGGGCCCAATGTCTTCGGTGGCGAAGCCACGGTGGGGCGCGTCGAGAACATCATCGCGACCCTGCCCGGCACCGACCCGACCGGTGCGGTCGTGCTCGCGGCGCACTATGACTCCGTCGCCGCGGGTCCCGGTGCCGCCGACGACGGTGCCGGCGTCGCCGCGATCGTCGAGACCGTCCGGACGCTGCGCACGCAAGCCCCGCTGCGCAACGACCTGGTCGTGCTCCTCACCGACGGTGAGGAGCCCGGTCTGCTCGGCGCGCAGGCCTTCGTCCGTGACGATCCGCTGCGCGCCCGGCCCGTCGTGGTCCTGAACTGGGAGGCGCGGGGGGTGAGCGGGCCGTCGCTGCTGTTCCAGACCTCGCCGGGCAACGCGCGGCTGGTCGAGGCGTTCGCGGCCGCGGCACCGCACCCGGCCGGTGACTCCTCGGCGGTCGAGGCCTACCGGTTCCTGCCCAACGACACCGATCTCAGCGAGTTCCTCGATGCCGGGCGGCCGGGGATGAACTTCGCGTTCATCGAGGGCGCGGCGCGCTACCACACCCCGGGGGACACCCCGGCGAACCTCAGCGCCGCGAGCGTGCAGCACCACGGCTCGTCGATGCTCGGCCTCGCTGTGGCGCTGGGAGGGACCGACCTGGCCCCGTTCGACCCGGCGGTCAGCGGTGCCGAGCCGGTCGGGGACGTCACCTACTTCCCGTTCCTCGGTGTGTTCGTCACCTACCCCGGTGCGCTGGTCCTGCCGATCGCGATCACGGCGCTGCTGGTCACCGCGGCCGCGGTGCTGCTGGCCCGCCGCCACGGGCTGCTCTCGCTGCGCCGGCTGTTCGCCGGTGCGGTGTCGCTGCTGTTCCCGCTGCTGCTGGCCGGGTTGCTCGGTCAGGGGCTGTGGGTGGCGCTGGTCGCCCTGCGTCCGGCGTACGGCGACGGCGCCGGGTTCCTGCATCGCCCGCTGTTGCCGGAGCTTGCCGTGTTGGCGCTGGCCGGGTTCGCGCTGGTCGTCTGGGGGTTGCTGCTGCGCCGCCGGATCGGCGCCTGGGCGCTCGGGCTCGGTGCCGCGGGGTGGCTCGCGGCGCTGGGGGGCGTGACTGCGGCGCTGGTGCCGGGGGTGTCGTTCCAGTTCGCGCTGCCCGCGCTCGGGC
>JALYQB010000516.1 GCA_030856045.1 Actinomycetota bacterium | reverse complement strand
TCCCGGCCCACCTCGGTCACCAGCTGCACCTCGGCCGCGGACAGGTCGATGTTGCTCGGCAGCAGGTCCATGCCCTCGACATGGGTGGGGATCACCACGTCCTGGACGGTGACGCCGCGCTCCATGATCAGGTTGTAGATCGTCTGCTGCAGCTCGTGCGGCTGGATCCCCAGCCCGACGGACAGCGCTCCCTGCGGATCGAAGTCCACCAGCAGGACCCGCCTGCCGTACTCCGTCAGCGCCGCTCCGAGGTTGATGGTCGACGTGGTCTTGCCGACGCCGCCCTTCTGGTTGCAGATCGCCATCACCCGCGCCGGTCCGTGCCGGTCGAGCGGCTGCGGGCGAGGCACCGCCCGACGCTGCCTGCCCGGGGAGGCGACACCGTCGTCGACCTCGGACTCGTCGTCCGGGTCGGGCGGGGCCGGCACGCCCAGCAGCGGCTGTGCCGACGTCCAGGTGGGCATGGGGCTGGATCCTCCACTCGACAGAGACGGTCACCGCGAGCCTATGCGCCCGCCAGCAGCGACTCCAACGCGCCATGCCGTGCGCGCTTCTCCGACCTCAGCCGCGAGCGCGGGGGTGCGCCGTGGCGTACACCTCCCGCAGCGTGTCGACGGTGACCAGCGTGTACACCTGTGTCGTCGTGACCGACGCATGGCCCAGCAGCTCCTGCACCACGCGAACGTCCGCGCCGCCCTCCAGCAGGTGCGTGGCGAAGGAGTGGCGCAGGGTGTGCGGCGACACCGTCGCGGTGATCCCGGCCCGCTCCGCCGCCTCGCGGAGCACCGCCCACGCGCTCTGCCGCGACAGCCGCGCACCGCGGGCGTTGAGGAACACCGCAGGGGTCCCGCGGCCCCGGGTGGACAGCGACGGCCGGGCGCGCACCAGGTAGGCGTCGAGCGCGGCGAGCGCGGGCCGTCCCACCGGCACCAGCCGCTGCTTGCCGCCCTTGCCCCGCAGCAGCACGGTGCGGCCCTCGGCGTCGACATCGTCGGCATCCAGGCCCACGGCCTCCGAGATCCGCGCCCCGGTCGAGTAGAGCAGCTCCAACAGCGCGCGGTCCCGCAGGCCGCGCGGCTCGTCACCGGGAGTCTCCAGGAGCCGCAGCACCTCCTGGACCGCGAGCGCCTTGGGCAGTCGTTTCGGTGGTGCCGGTGGGTGGACGGCAGCGGCCACGTCGACTCCGACGAGGCCTTCCAGGTGGGCGAACCGGTGCAGTCCCCTGGCTGCGACGAGCGCCCGTGCCGCCGATGACGCCGCGAGCGGGCGATGCCCCGTGCCGCCCTCCCGCAGCGCCGCGAGGAACGCGGCGACGTCGCGCTCGGTCACGTCCGCGATCTGCCGCCGCCCCTGGGCGGTCAGGTGCGCGGCGTAGCGGCGCAGGTCACGGGCGTAGGAGTCGAGCGTGTTGCGGGCCGTCCCACGCTCCACCGCGAGGTGGTCGAGGTAGGAGGTGATCACCGCGCACAGCCCGGGGGGTACCGCCTCGTCCTCCGGGGGAACGATCACGTCGGCGCTCAGGAGAGGGCCTCCTCCAGGGTGACGTGCGGGAGCCCGTGCGCCCGGGCGACTTCGTCGAGGACCACGGCCCCGCCGGCGACGTTGACCCCCCGGGCCAGCGACGGGTCCTGCTGCGCCGCGCGCCGCAGCCCGGAGCCGGCCAGCGCGGCGACGTAGGGCAGCGTGACGTTGGTGAGCGCGTAGGTGGACGTGTGCGGGACGGCCCCGGGCATGTTCGCCACGCAGTAGAAAACCGAGTCGTGCACGGGGAACGTCGGGTCGGCGTGGGTCGTCGGGCGGGAGTCCTCGAAGCAGCCGCCCTGGTCGATCGCGATGTCCACGAGGACGGAACCCGGCCGCATCCGGCTCACCAGCTCGCCCGTGACCAGGGTGGGCGCCTTCGCCCCGGGCACCAGCACCGCGCCGATCACGAGGTCCGCCCACAGGCACGCCTTCTCCACCTCGTAGGCGTTCGAGGCGATGGTCTGCAGGTGCCCCCGGTACCCGAAGTCGATCTCCCGCAGGCGGTTGACGTTGGTGTCCAGCACCACCACCTCGGCTTGGAAGCCCACCGCGATGGATGCGGCGTTCATCCCGGACACCCCCGCGCCGATCACGGCGACCTTACCCGCGGGCACCCCCGACACCCCGCCGAGCAGCACGCCGCGGCCGCCCTGCGCCCGCTCGAGGCAATGGGCACCGACCTGGGGCGCCATCCGGCCCGCGACCTCGCTCATCGGCGCGAGCAGCGGCAGCGACCCGTCGGCCAGCTGCACGGTCTCGTAGGCCACGGCGTGGACGCCGGTGTCCACCAGCGCGCGGGTGCACTCCGCGGACGCCGCGAGGTGCAGATAGGTGAACAGCACCTGGCCCCGGCGCATCCGGTGGTACTCCGCGGGCACCGGTTCCTTCACCTTCAGGACGAGCTCGGCCTCGCCCCACACGTCGTCCGCTGTCGGCACGAGACGGGCACCGGCGGCGGTGTAGCTCTCGTCCGGGAACGACGAGCCCGTCCCGGCGTCGTGCTCGATGAGCACGTCGTGGCCTCGCCGGGTCAGCTCGAGCACCCCGGCGGGGGTCGTCGCCACCCGGTACTCGTGGACCTTCAGCTCCCGTGGGACGCCGATCCGCACGTCCGCCCTCCCTGCACCGCCCGGTCCGGGTCTCGGCCACCGGTGGCGGCAGCCTAGCGATCCGGTTTCCCGCCCGGCGGGCTGTGGCGGGCGGCGAACCGCGTCGGCCGGTCGGGCCACGGCGCGTCCACGGGGCGCGGCTGCGGGGGTCCGGCGAGCACGACGTGCGCGGCCAGGATCCCCGCCGCGGTCGAGGAGTTGATGATCTCCCCTGCCAGCACGCTGCGCACGGCCTCGGTGAGTGGCACGCGGTGCACCTCGAGGTCGGCCTCCTCGTCATCGGGGCCGGCGGGGCGACCGACCTCCGCGAGCCCCGTCGCGAGGTACACCCGCACGGTCTCGTCGATGAACCCCGGCGAGCCCGCCACGTCGACCAGCACCGACCAGTCCGACGCCGTCAGGCCGACCTCCTCCACCAGCTCGCGGCGGGCCGTCTCGACCGGGTCCTCCCCCGCCGCGTCGAGCAGCCCCGCGGGCAGCTCCCACAACCGTCTGCCGAGGGCATGGCGGTACTGGTGGATCAGCACCACGCGCTGCTCGTCGTCGAGGGGGACGACGGCGACGGCCCCCGGGTGCTCGATGACCTCGCGGGTGACCGTGCGGCCGCCCGGCATCACCACCTGGTCGAGCCGCAGCGCCATCACCGTGCCCACGTGCAGCGTCTCGCTGCTCACGACCGGGAAGTCGTGTCGCGTCACCGGCGGGCGCCTGCCGTCTCGGGGACGTCCATCGGAAGCCGCTCCGCGGCCCGGTAGTCCAGCGCGGCCCGGACGAACGACGCGAACAGCGGGTGCGGCCGAGTCGGGCGGCTCTTCAGCTCGGGGTGCGCCTGGGTGCCGACGTAGAACGGGTGCACCTCGGATGCCAGCTCCATGAACTCGACCAGCCTGCCGTCGGGTGAGGTCCCACTCACCACGAGCCCGGCCTCGGCGAGCACGTCGCGGTAGCAGTTGTTGACCTCGTAGCGGTGCCGGTGCCGCTCGGAGACCTCGGTCACGCCGTAGGCCCGCGCCACGAGGGAGCCGGGCACCAGCGCCGCGGGCCATCCACCGAGGCGCATGGTGCCACCCATGTCTCGCTCGCCGGCGACGACGTCGGACTGGTCGGCCATGGTGGAGATCACCGGGTACGGCGTGGCCTCGTCGAACTCCGTGGAGCCTGCGGCCTCGAGCCCGCCGAGGTGTCGCGCCGCCTCGATCACCATGCACTGCAGACCGAGGCATAACCCCAACGCGGGGATCCCGCGGGTGCGGGCATGCTCCAGCGCGCCGACCTTGCCTTCGATACCGCGCACGCCGAACCCGCCCGGCACCAGCACCCCGTCGACGCCGTGCAGGGCGACGTCCGCGCCCGCGGGGGTCTCGCACCGGTCGGAGGGCACCCACACCAGCTCGACGCGGGCGCGGTGGGCGAATCCGCCGGCGCGCAGTGCCTCGGTGACCGACAGGTACGCGTCCGGCAGGTCGACGTACTTGCCGACCAGGGCGATCCGCGTCGTCTCCGCGGGGTCGTGCACCCGGTCGAGCAGGTCACCCCAGACCGTCCAGTCGACGTCGCGGAACGGCAGCCCGAGCCTGCGCACCACGTAGGCGTCGAGGCCCTCCGTGTGCAGCACCTTCGGTATGTCGTAGATCGACGGCGCGTCCGGGGCCGCGACCACCCCGTCGATGTCCACGTCCGACATCAGCGCGATCTTGCGCTTGAGGCCGTCCGGGATCTCGCGGTCGGCGCGGCACACCAGCGCGTCGGGCTGGATACCGATGTTGCGCAGCGACGCCACGGAGTGCTGCGTGGGTTTGGTCTTCAGCTCACCCGACGGCGCCAGGTAGGGCACGAGCGACACGTGCAGGAAGAAACAGTTGTCGCGGCCGACGTCGTGGCGGACCTGCCGGGCCGCTTCCAGAAATGGCAGCGACTCGATGTCACCCACCGTGCCGCCGATCTCGGTGATGACGACGTCCGGCGCGGCCCCGTCGGGACCCGGTCTCGTAGGATCAGCCTCGGCCATCGCGGTGATCCGGGCTTTGATCTCGTCGGTGATATGGGGGATGACCTGGACGGTGTCGCCGAGGTACTCGCCCCGGCGTTCCTTGGCGATCACCGCGGAGTAGATCTGACCCGTCGTGACGTTCGCGCGGCCGGACAGGTCCCGGTCCAGGAACCGCTCGTAGTGGCCGATGTCGAGGTCGGTCTCCGCGCCGTCCTCGGTGATGAACACCTCACCGTGCTGAAACGGGTTCATCGTGCCGGGGTCGACGTTGAGGTACGGGTCGAGCTTCTGCATCGTGACCCGCAGCCCGCGAGCCGTCAGCAGTTGCCCGAGGCTGGACGCGGTGAGTCCCTTGCCCAACGAGGAGGCGACGCCTCCGGTGACGAACAGGTGCCTGGTCGGGCGGACGTGGTGCGCCAATGCCTCTCCCGTGGTCCTGACCAGCCGTAGGGTCCGGCCGGTTACCTGCGGAGGGCGCTGCCGCCGACCACGGAGTCTCACCGTAACACCGCGCCTCCTCCGTTCAGGGTGCGACCCGCCACCATCCGGCGTGTCCGTGTCTCCACGTGTCCGCGGGTCGGCGGCCGGCGTCAGCCCGCGATCGCGGGGACGGCTGCTTCGGCGTTGCCCGCGGTGCCGTAGCGCCCCGCGCCGCCCTCGGCCTGCTCGGCGAGCGCCAGGATCGCGGTCACCCGCCCGGCGGCGCTGCTGACGTCGTCGACGGTGGACAGCACCGAGGTCGCAGCGGTGTCGGCGCGCACCACGCCGACCGGCCCGTTTCCGTCGGCTGACCCGGGCCGCCCGGCGAGGACGGCACCCGCGCCTGACCGGTCGAGCTGGGTGGCGAGCCGCGCGATGGTGCCGGCGCGGTCGCCGCTGCCGTCCCCGGTCGCCGCCCCGCCCGTGAGCACCATGGCGAGCTGCGCGGGCGGCATCTCCGCACTCGCGTTGACATACCCCCCGTCACGGAGCCCGGCGAGCACAGCGGCGGTCTCTTGGGGGCTCGCCTGCGGCGCTCCGCTGGCCGGGTCGACGAGGAGCAGTGCCCCGAGCAGCCCGCCGGTCAGCGTGCCCGCGTCGGATGCGGTCGGCAGCTGGACGCCCGCGGGCAGCAGCCGGGTGGTCAGCTCCACGAGCTGGTCGGCCCGCGCCGGGTCGGTGAAGGCGTCCGTGAGCTGCATCTCGCCCGTCACCTCGCCGCCCGCGCTGCCGACGAGAGCGGTCACCGCATCGCGGTCGACCGGGTCCGCACCGGCGGTGGTGATGAGCACGACCGAGCGGCCCTGCAGCGCCCCGCGCACGGCCCGCGGCCCGAGGGCGGCGGCGAAGGTGTCCGCAGCCGCGAGGCGGGCTTGCATCCCGTTGTTCTCGTCCTGCAGCGCGACGACCTGGCGGCCGAGCTCGTCGCGGTCGGAGCTGAGCCCGGACAGCAGCCGGCCGCTGATCGCGGTGGAGCCGAGCACGATGCCCAGTGCGAGCGCGAGGAACACCGCGCCGAGCGAGATCACGTGGTAACGCAGGGAGATCACCACAGCCCCTTGATCCAGGAGACGAGGTCGTTCCAGGTGTCCGCCACGAGGCTCGTGTAGGCCCCGCCGACGTCGGACACGAGCAGCCCGGCGGCGACGGCTACCAGCGCTGAGAGCACCATCAGCGCCACCACGCCCGCCGACACGCGGCTGCGGTGCAGCGCGACGACGGCTTTCCCGTCCACCAGCATCGTGCCCAGCCGCAGCCGGGTGAGGAACGTCGACGGGTTCGACCCCGACCGCCCGCGGTCGAGGAACTCGTGCAGCGTGGCCTGGAAGCCGACGGTGATCACGAGTTCCGCACCGTGCGCCTCCGCGAGCAGCAACGCGAGGTCCTCCGGGTTGTTCACCGAAGGGAAGGTCACGGCAGCGACGCCGAGGTCTTGGATCCGCTCGATGCCGGGTGCGTGTCCGTCGGGCTGCGCGGGGACGACGACTTCGGCTCCGGAGGTCAGCACACTCGTGCCGACGATGTTCGGGTCACCCACGATGAGGTCCGGGCGGTGTCCGGCCTTCCAGAGCGCGTCGGCGCCGTCGTCCACACCCACCAGCAGCGGCCGGTACTCCCGGATGAAGTGCTTCAGCGCCTTGAGGTCGGCCGCGTGGTCGTACCCTGCGGCGAGCACCAGCACCTGCCGACCCCGCATCGGGACGTCGACCGCGGGCACGCCGACGCCGTCGAGGATCAGCGCACGCTCCTGACGCAGGAACTCGGCCGTGTTGGCCGAGAACGCCTCCAGCTGCGCCGACAACCCGGACTGCGACTCGATCATCTGGTCGGCGATCGAGTTCACCGTCTGCTCGGTGCCGCGCGCGACCTCCCTCGCGCCCGAGTACACGGCGCCTTCGTGCAACCGCAGCTTCGCGCCGTCCTTGACCGCCCGCAGCACCTCGGGGCCGACACCGTCGACGAGCGTGATGCCCGCACCGACCAGGATCTCCGGGCCGAGGTTGGGGAACCGGCCCGAGATGGACGGCGCGGCGTTCACCACGCCGGCGACGGCCGCCGCCACCAACGCGTCGGCGGTGCGGCGGTCGAGGTCCACCTGGTCGAGCACCGCGATGTCGCCGGGGCCGACCCGGCGCAGCAGCGCGTCGATGCGCCGGTCGACCCGGGCCACACCGAGGGTCCCGGGCAGCGCCCCGCCACGAGTCAGCAGTCCGGAGAGCTTCATGCACCCGATGGTGGCTGACGTCGCCACCGAGATCCGGTAGGCGCGCCGGGGTCGGGAGCGTCAGCCCGCCATGCGGCTGCGCGGGCGCTTGTCCGCCGACGCCGCGGCGAGGAGCTCCTCGGCGTGCGCGCGACCGGACTCGGTGTCGTCCATCCCCGCGAGCATCCGCGCGAGCTCGGCCACCCGGTCGCCTTCCGCGACCTCGCGCACGCCGCTGCGGGTGAGCCCCGTCGCGAACGTCGCCTTGTCCACCACCAGGTGCCGGTCCGCGTAGGCCGCGACCTGCGGCAGGTGCGTCACGACGATCACCTGGTGGGTGAACGCCAGCCGCGCCAGCCGGCGGCCGATCTCCACCGCGGCGCGGCCGCCCACTCCGGCGTCCACCTCGTCGAACACGAGGGTGGGCACCGGATCCACATCCGCGAGCACGACCTCGAGGGCGAGCATCACCCGCGACAGCTCCCCGCCCGACGCTCCCTTGTGGATCGGCAGTGCACCGGCACCACCGTGCGGCGTCAGGCGGAGCTCCACGTCGTCGGTGCCGTCGGGGCCGGCGTGGTACGGGCGAGCCCCGACGGTGAGCATGTGCGGGTCCCCGTCGGCGACCGGAGCCGGTGACACCACCACGGCCAGCTCGGCCTGCGCCATCGCAAGACCCGTGAGCTCAGCGGTCACGGCGTCACCGAGTACCCGCGCCCCGGCCACCCGCGCCGCGGTGAGCTCGGCCGCGTGGGCCGCGAGGTCCGCGGCCAGTTCGTCGCGCCTGGCTGACAGCGCCGCGAGTGTCTCTTCGGAGGTGTCGAGGGCGGCGAGCCGATCCCTCGCCTGCTCCGCCCACGCGAGGACGGCGTCGACGTCGACCGCGTACTTGCGGGTCAGCGCTTTGAGCTCCGCCTGCCGGGCCAGTACCTGCGCCAGCCGCGCGGGGTCGGCGTCCAGGCCGTCGAGATACCCGCCCAGCTCGGCGCCCACGTCGGCGAGCAGGGCGACTGCCTCGCCGAGCCGTGGCGCGAGGTCGTGCAGCGCCGGGTCATCGGTCGCGTCCAGCCTGCGGCGCGCCTCGCCTGCCAACCCCAGCGCACCCGGCTCGTCCGGGTCGCTCTCCGCGGATCCGGACACCGCCGCCTGCGCGAGCAGCGCGGCCTCGCGGAGCTGGTCGACGTCGGCCAGCCGACGCGTCTCGGCCACCAGGTCGACGTCCTCCCCCGGGTGCGGATCGACCGCGGCGATCTCCGCCAGGCCGCGCCCCAGCAGGTCCGCCTCCCTGGCCAGCTCCCGTGACCGCTCGGTCCGCTCGGTCAGCTCCGTGACGGCGCGGAGCCACTCCCGACGGGCGGCCCGGTACCCGGCCAGCGGACGGGCGACGGACGGGCCCGCGAAGCGGTCCAGCAC
>JALYQB010000503.1 GCA_030856045.1 Actinomycetota bacterium | reverse complement strand
CCCGCCCTGTCACCCTGTCGTCCGACTGTCGCCATCGGTGTGGTGGCGACACCCACAGTGTTCCCCGCGACACGACCGGGCGCGACGGTAGTCGCCATGATCGCCGCAACACCCCCGAAAGTCACCGACGTCACCGACGCCCGCACCCACCGCTCCCACCTGGTCACCGACGACGCATCTACCGCGGGCCGCCGCTCCGGGCGCTACGAAGCCCTGTGCGGCGCCATCGTGCTCGCCGCGAGCCTTACCACTCCCGACCGCGACCGGTGCGACGTCTGCACCCACCGGGCCAACCCGCCCCCTGCCTGACACCTGCCCGATCCGGGTGCGGTCGGCACCGGCCTGTGAGGAGGCGATGAGTAGGCCAGCGTGGTCATGTCGGCGGGCGCCGCAAGCAGAACAACAAAGGTCGGCGATCACGGCCTCCATCGTCTCGCCGGGGCGGAGTAGATGGCACCCTGTCGGCATCGCCCGGCGCGGGCGACGACGATGGGCGCCAGCGGCGACAGGGGAAGCGCGATGGGACAGGAGCGGGAGGCGTTCGCGGCCGAGCTGCGCCTGCTGCGGGCCTCCTCCGGGCTGTCCCTCGGCCAGCTGGCCCAAGCCGCGCACGTCAACCGCGGCTATGTCGGGCACGTCGAGCACGGGCAACGCTGGCCGTCCCGCTCCGTGGCCGCCGCGCTCGACGCCGCCGTGGGCGCGGACGGGGCGTTACTGGGCGTGTGGACGGCCGGAGACGCTGCCGTGCGGCGTGCTCAAGTAGGCAGCGTTGTAGCGGCCTCGAGAACTCAGCAACCGGAGGATTCGGAGGTGGTGCTGATGTCCGCCGCTGATGAGTCGGCACATTTCCTGGCCTGGGCGGAGGCGTCGAACACTGGGGATCTGACCGTCGAGGAGATGCACTCCGACATACGGCGGATCGCGCACAGCTACCTCAAGGTGCCCACGCTGCCGCTGTTCGCCCGTGCCCGCGCCATTCGTGACCACGCCTTCACGCTGCTGGCGGGACGCCAGTCCCCCTGTCACACCCGTGATCTGTACGCGGCGGCCGGCTGGGCGCTGACGCTGCTGGCCTGGATGAGCACTGACCTCGGCCGGCCGGACGCCGCTGGCACCCATGCTCGCGCGGCATGGTTGTGCGCCGAGCACGCCGACCACAACGGCCTGCGGGCATGGGTACGTGCGACCCAGCACACGGCTGCGCGCTGGGAGCACCGGTTCCTGGACGCGGCCTGCTATGCCGAGGAGGGGCTGACCTACGCGACCACCGGCAGTGCTGAGCTGCTGCTGGCCAGCGCCCAGGCGCTAGACCTGGCGAACGCTGGTCAGGCCGACAACGCCCGTGTCGCGCTGGCTCGCGCCCACGAGGTCGCCGAGACCGTCGAGCAGGCCGACGACGAGCTGGCCGGCCCGTTCACCTGCTCGGTGCACCGGGCGGCAGGCGGATTCTGGTCGGACGTGCACCTCGCCCTCGGCGAGCCGACGGACGCGCTGGCAGAGGCTGATCGTGCCGTCGCTGCATGCGAGCAGGCACCGATCGAGCGGCGCAACCATGGTAGCGAGCGCATGGCCCGGGTCCAGCAGGTGCGGGCACACCTGGCACTCGACGAGTTCGATGGGGCAGGCGAGGCGCTCGCGCCGGTGCTGGAGACCGGTCCGGAGCACCGGGTGCGGCCCTTGCTGCAACGCCTGGCCGAGGTGCACACGCAGTCGCTGACCTGCGAGCAGCCCGGCGAGCCGATCCTGTGCACCATGCGTGAGGCGATCACCGACTTCCGACGGCAGGCCGTCGTCGCCGAGCTGATCACCTGAGGAGGACGAGGATCGATGGCCGAGACGGGGCAGGTGATACGGGATCACTGGTGGTGGCGGCCCGGCTGGCGGGTGGGGCGGTCCTTCTACACCTGGCACATCACGTTTGATGACCAGCCGGCGGTGCACCGGCTCGCCGCCGAATACTCCCCCGTTCTCGAAGGTCTGACCACACTGGATCCGGTCCCGCCGCGGTGGCTGCATCTGACCATGCAGGGCGTCGGCTTCACCGACACCGTGGACCGTGCCGACGTGGATGCGATCGTGGATGCCGTCCAGCAGCGCTGTGCCGAGCTGGCCCCGTTCACGGTCACTCTCGGACCCGCGCGGGTGGATCGGGAGGCGCTGATGCTGCCCGTGCAGCCCGCGGAGCCGATCCTGGCATTGCGCGCCACGATCCGCGCCGCGATCGCCGACCAGTGGGGGCCAGACCGGGTGCCCGAGAACGACGACGGCTTCCGAGCACACGTCTCGCTGGCGTACTCGAACACGGTCGGCCCCGCTGAACCGGTCCTCGAGAGGCTGGAGGCGCGGCCGGTGACCCCGGCCGAGATCACTGTCCATCGCGCCGCGCTGATCGACCTCAACCGTGATCACCGCGTATACGAGTGGACCGAGATCGCCACGGCGGACCTGGGCGCGCCGACACCCTGACACGCACCCAGGCATCGGAGGCATGCGCGTGGGCCGACACGAGCGGCGGCTACGTCGAGCACGGCTATGCTGGCCGTCCCGCTCCGTAGCCGCCGCGCTCGACACCCGGCGATCGCCACGTTATCGGTCCAGACCGGGCCGACGCGGACGAAGGTCACAGCCTCCAGCCTGCCGTGGCGCGCCGTTATGGAGATCATGGGTTGGTCGCACTCGGCGATGGCTGCGCGCTACCAACACCTCACGGGAGCCATCCGGGGCGACATCGCGAGCCGGGTCGGTGGCCTGCTGTGGGGGGCAAC
>JALYQB010000495.1 GCA_030856045.1 Actinomycetota bacterium | reverse complement strand
TGCACGGTGTGCCCGGCGGCGGTGCGGACGCCGACCGCCCGCCCCCCGCGGACCTCGATGTGCTCGACGCGCTCGCCGGTGTGCAGCTGGGCGCCCGCCGCCGCCGCCCGTCGGGCCAGCGCTGCCGAGAGCTCGCCCGCCCCGCCGACCGGAACCGGGAAGCCGCCGTGCTGTCCCAGCATCGCGAGCAGCCAGCCGAACGTGCCGCTCACGGGGGAGTCGACGGGGACGTCCGTGTGCGCCGCGTTGCCCGCGAGGAGCAGCCGGGCAGCCTCGCTGCGGAACAGCTCCTGGCCCATCCGGCGTGCGGGCAGCAACAGGAACCGCACCAGGCGCAGCGCGTCCGCAGTGCCGATCCGGCGCAGCAGCTGCAGCGGTCCCCTCACCGGCGGGGTCGCGGTGAACAGCGTGCGCAGGAACGGCTCCCGGATCCGCTGCCACTGCTCGGACAGCTCCAGCCAGGCGTCGCCGTCGCGGGGGTCGTGCTCCGCGAGGCCCGCGGCGGTGTCCTCCGGGCGGCGGTGCATCACCGCGCACTGCTCGTCGGCGAGGGGGTGGGCCAGCACGGCCGGGGAGTGCGACCAGCGCAGCCCGTGCCGCTCGAGTTCGAGGGACGTGAGGATGGGCGACGCGTGGGCAAGCGGGTAGAACGCAGAGAACAGGTCGGTGACGTAGCCGGGCTGCAGCTCGGCGGAGCGCACGGCACCGCCCACCGTGTCGTTCGCCTCGAGCAGGCAGACGTCCCATCCCGCGTCGGCCAGCACGGCGGCGGCGACCAGCCCGTGGTGTCCGCCTCCCACGACCACGGCGTCGGCAGTGATGTGCATCCTGTCATCCTCCGCCGAGCGGGAGCCCCGCGCAGCGGGGACTACCCTGACCGCGGCCGTGCCGACCCGGAGGAGACCCCGCGCTGAACCGCCTGGAGCTGCCGGTCCCCTGCCGCGTCGCCGTCCTGGTGTCGGGATCGGGGACGCTGCTGCAGGCGTTGCTCGACGCGGCCGCGATCGACGGCTACCCGGCGCACGTCGTCGCGGTGGGTGCCGACCGCGGCGGGATCGCGGGCCTGGCCAGGGCCGAGCGAGCGGGCGTCGCGACGGTGGTGGTGCCGCTGCGCGAGCACCCGGACCGGGCTTCGTGGGACCGAGCGCTGACCGCGGCCGTCGCGGCCCACGCGCCGGACCTGGTCGTCTCGGCGGGCTTCCGGAAGATCCTGGGACCGGAGTTCCTCGCGCGCTTCTGCGTCCTCAACACCCATCCGGCGCTGCTGCCGTCCTTCCCGGGGGCGCACGCGGTGGCCGACGCGCTCGCGCACGGCGTGCACGTGACCGGCGCGACCGTCCATCTCGTCGACGACGGGGTCGACACCGGGCCGGTCGTCGCCCAGGCGGCGGTTCCCGTGGCCGCGGACGACACCGAGGACACGCTGCACGAGCGCATCAAGGTCGTCGAACGGCGGCTGCTCGTCGACGCCGTTGCCGCCCTCGCCCGCGACGGCGCGACGGTGCTCGGTCGCCGGGTCCGCCTCGGTCCCGCATAGGGCAACCGGCTACCGTCGCCTGCGTGACCGACCCCACCGCAGACCGCCGTCCGGTCCGCCGGGCGCTGGTGAGTGTGTCGGACAAGGCGGGCCTCGCCGAGCTCGCCGCGGAGCTGCACCACGCCGGTGTCGAGATCGTGTCGACCGGGTCCACCGCGGCGTGGATCGCGGACGCCGGCGTGCCCGTCACGCCGGTGGAGGACGTCACCGGCTTCCCCGAGTGCCTCGACGGCCGGGTGAAGACCTTGCACCCCGGGGTGCACGCGGGGCTGCTGGCCGACACCCGCCGCGCCGAGCATCTCGCACAGCTCGAGTCGCTGGGGATCGCGGCGTTCGACCTGCTGGTCTCCAACCTCTACCCGTTCGAGGCGACCGTGGCGTCCGGCGCTCAGGCGCAGGAGTGCGTCGAGCAGATCGACATCGGGGGGCCGGCGATGGTGCGGGCGGCGGCGAAGAACGCCGCCTCGCTCGCGGTCGTGGTCGATCCGGCGGTGTACGGCGAGGTGATCGACTCGGTGCGGGCGGGCGGGTTCACCCTCGCGCAGCGGCGCGCGCTGGCCGTCGCGGCGTTCCGGCACACCGCCGACTACGACATCGCGGTGGCGTCCTGGATGGGCTCGGTGATGTCGGCCGAGGAGGACTTCCCCGGGTGGCTGGGTGCCTCCTGGCGGCGCACCGCGGTGCTGCGCTACGGGGAGAACCCGCACCAGCGGGCGGCACTGTATCTGTCCGGGCACCGCAGCCCGTCCGGCCTCGCCGGTGCGGAGCAGTTGCACGGCAAGGAGATGTCCTACAACAACTACGCCGACGCCGATGCGGCCTGGCGCGCGGCGCACGACCACGATGCCGCGTGCGTGGCGATCATCAAGCACGCGAACCCGTGCGGGATCGCGGTGTCGGACGACGTCGCCGACGCCCATCGGAAGGCCCACGCGTGCGACCCGATGAGCGCCTTCGGCGGGGTGATCGCGGTCAACCGCGAGGTGACCGTCGAGCTGGCAGAACAGGTCGCCGAGGTGTTCACCGAGGTCGTCATCGCCCCGTCCTACGCCGACGGCGCGGTGGACGTGCTGTCGCGCAAGAAGAACGTGCGGCTGCTGGTGGCCGAGGCCCCGCCCAGGGCCGGTGTCGAGTTCCGGGCGGTGTCCGGTGGGTTGCTGCTGCAGACCCGCGACGTGCTCGACGCTCCCGGTGACGACCCCTCGTCCTGGACGCTGGCATGCGGATCACCGGTGGACTCCGCGACGCTGGCGGACCTCGCGTTCGGCTGGCGGGCGTGCCGGGCGGTGAAGTCGAACGCCGTGCTGCTGGTGTCCGGTGGTGCGACGGTCGGTGTCGGGATGGGACAGGTCAACCGGGTCGACGCCGCGCGGCTGGCGGTGTCGCGGGCGGGGGACCGCGCGGCGGGTGCCGTGGCGGCGTCCGACGCGTTCTTTCCGTTCCCCGACGGGCTGGCTGTGCTGCTCGACGCGCGCGTGCGGGCCGTGGTGCAGCCGGGCGGGTCGGTGCGCGACGCCGAGGTCGTCGCTGCCGCGGAAGCCGCCGGGGTGCCGTTGTACCTGACCGGGACGCGGCACTTCGCGCACTGAACTTCGGGTGCACTGAACTTCGGGTGCACTGAAACGCTGCTACCGTCGCGTGCTGAGCTCCGAGGGGAGGAGCCGATGACCACGAAAGACACCCCCGCTCCGACGGACCGACCCGAACCGCCGCCGCGCGAGCCGTCCGTCACCATGACCGCGGAGGTGGGCGGACCGGTTTCGAGGTCGTGGTGCGAGGGCACGCTGACCCGCACGAAGGAACTCGAGGTGCTGAGTCACCGGATCATGGGCAACCACCCGGACGGGCGCTCGGGGGACCTGGCGAAGGCGATCGCACAGCTGCTGGGAGCGGCCCGGGAGGCGGCCACCCCCCGAGGGCGGTTCCCACCTCGGAGCTCGATGGTTCAGCGGGCATTGGGCAACCTCGACGCCGCCGAGGCGCAGCTGTTGAACGTCGCGCCGGTCCAGTACCTCTTCGGTCAGCTGCCCAGCCTGCTCAACCACGTCCGGCGTCACCTTGTCGCCAGCGACCCGCGCCGGCAGGAATTCGAGCGCATCGTTCAGGAGGTCGGCAGGAGGAAGCGCGATGAACGGGCGGGACCGGAGGACGGCGCGCGGCGGCCGCTCGACAAGCTGGAGCTCCTCGAGGAGGAACGCGGCAAGATCGTGACGGCCGTGGGCGGCGCGAGTTCGGCGGCATTGCGCGAACAGCTGCGGGTGAGCAGCTTCCGCACGGTGCTGGTCGCCACGACGATCGTCCTGTTTCTCATCGGCGTCGGGATCGCGGTGCTCGGCATGGTCAACCCTGCCGTGCTGCCGCTGTGCTTCGCACCGGAGCGGGAGGGGCGAACGGTGGTCGTCTGCCCGACCGCGGAGACGATGCTTCCGTTGGCCGGAGAATCGGCGGTGCTAGACGTCGATGCCGCCGTCCTGCAGAGCGCCGCCAGACACGACCTCTTCATCGTGGAACTCATCGGATTGACGGCGGCGTCTGTGGCGGCTGCCGGCGCACTCCATCAGATCCGCGGCTCGTCGGAGCCGTACGGCCTCCCCGTCGCGCTCGCCGCGCTCAAGCTTCCGACGGGCGCCGTCACCGCGGTCCTCGGCCTGCTGCTCATGCGCGGCGAATTCATCCCTGGACTGACGGCGCTGGACACGTCTGCGCAGATCATCGCCTGGGCGGTGGTGTTCGGGTACGCGCAGCAACTGTTCACCCGCCTCGTCGACCAGCAAGCCCATACCGTGCTGGACCGGGTGCGTGGCGCCGACAAGCAGCCCGAGCCGAAGCGGTCGTGATCATTTCGGGATACCGAGGTGCTGCTGCGCCACCCGGTTCCGGGTTGACGAAGCTCGACTGGTGGAGTTCACTGGAGTCAATCGAACATATGTTCGATTGACTGTCGCTGCCTCCCGCAGCGGGTCGTGATGGAGGGAGGCCCGTGCCGATGGCAGGCGCGACCGTCACCTCGGTGCTGCAGCGGCTCGACGACCCGGACGCGCGGAGGCTCGTGGGGAATGCCGCGGCGCTCGCGGAGCGGCTGGACATCCCCGGGGGCAGGCCCTCGTACCCCGTCGACGCCGCGCTGGCCGAGTTGCTCCCCGGCGGCGGTCTCCGGCAAGGGTCGGTGGTGGCGGTGCGCGGGTCCACGGCGCTGCTGCTGGCCCTGCTGGCCGCGGCCACCGCGCAGAGCACCTGGGCCGCGGTGGTCGGGGTCGGGGACCTCGGGG
>JALYQB010000451.1 GCA_030856045.1 Actinomycetota bacterium | reverse complement strand
GCGCTGCGAAGCGCGTTCCCGAGTTCGTGTGGTCAGGGTCGCCCCAGCTGCGGCGCGCGTTTCTGCAGGCGCTGTTCACCGGGGACGGCTCCGCGTCGAGACTGCCCCGCGACACGGTGCAGGTGTCGTACTCGACCCGTAGCGAGGGACTCGCGGTCGACGTGCAGCAGCTGCTGTTGGAGTTCGGGATCATCTCTCGCCGATACCGGCACGCCACCGGCGAACACAAGGTGGTCATCACCAATCGTCGTGAAGCGTTCCTCTTCGCGACTCGTGTCGGCTTCACCGGGTGCAAGCAGGAGAAGCTGGCGGACATTCTCGCGGATGCAATGGCCAGCAGTCGCGCCATGAGCCACGACCATGTTCCGGGGCTCGCAGCGTTCCTCCGGGAGCATGGCGCCGCCGACCGAGCTAACCGGTCGTGGCTTGCCCGGAACAACGTCGACCGGATCGAGCGCTGGGAGCACCGGCGAGAGGAGATTCTCCGGCACATCACGTCCCCGAACGCCCGCGTCATCGCGCAGGAGCTCGCCGACGGCCGCTTCTACTTCGCCGAGGTGGCGTCGATCCAGAATGGGGGCACGCAGGCGGTCTACAGCTTGCGGGTCGACTCCGCGGATCACTCCTTCATCAGCGACGGTTTCGTCAGTCACAACACGGAGTGCCGGCTCACCCCGCTCGCGATGGACATGCTGCGGGACATCGACAAGGACACCGTCGACTTCGAGCCGAACTACGACGGCCGCACCGAGCAGCCCACGGTGCTGCCGGCGCGCATTCCGAACCTGCTGGTCAACGGCAGTTCGGGCATCGCGGTGGGGATGGCGACGAACATCCCGCCGCACAACCTGCGCGAGGTCGCCGCCGGCGTCGTCTACCTGCTCGACAACCCCGATGTCGAGGACGACGTGCTGCTCGACGCGCTGTGCGAGCGCATCAAGGGTCCGGACTTCCCCACCGCGGGGCTGATCGTCGGCACCGACGGCATCGCCGAGGCGTACCGCACCGGGCGGGGGTCCGTGCGGATGCGCGGCGTGGTGGAGGTCGAGGAGGACACCAAGGGCCGCGCGACCCTCGTCGTCACCGAGCTGCCGTACCAGGTGAACCCCGACAACGTGATCGAGGCGATCGCCACGCTCGCGCGGGACGGGAAGCTCACCGGCATCGCCGAGATCAACGACGAGTCGTCGGACCGCATCGGCATGCGCATCGTCATCACGCTCAAGCGTGACGCGGTGGCCAAGGTGGTGCTCAACAACCTCTACAAGCACACGCAGCTGCAGTACTCGTTCGGCGTGAACATGCTGTCGATCGTCGACGGCGTGCCGCGCACCCTGCGGCTGGATCAGATGGTGCGCCACTACGTGCGCCACCAGCTCGAGGTCATCGTCCGGCGCACCCGCTACCTGCTGCGCAAGGCCGAGGAGCGCGCGCACCTGCTGCGCGGCCTTGTCAAGGCGCTGGACATGCTCGACGAGGTCATCGCGCTGATCCGCGCGTCGGCCAACGCGGAGGCCGCCCGCTCCGGGCTGATGGAGCTGCTCGACGTCGACCAGATCCAGGCCGACTACATCCTGGAGACGCAGCTGCGTCGGCTCGCGGCGATGGAGCGGCAGAAGGTCATCGACGACCTCGCCGAGCTCGAGCGCGAGATCGCCGACTACCTCGACATCCTCGACAAGCCAGAGCGGCAGCGGCAGATCGTCCGCGACGAGCTGATGGAGATCGTCGAGAAGCACGGGGACGACCGCCGCACCCAGCTCATCGGGTACGACGGCGACGTGTCCAACGAGGACCTCATCGCCGTCGAGGACGTGGTGGTCACCATCACGCGCACCGGGTACGCCAAGCGCACCCGCACCGACCTGTATCGGGCGCAGAAGCGCGGCGGCAAGGGCGTGATGGGTGCCGGGCTCAAGCAGGACGACATCGTGGCGCACTTCTTCGTGTGCTCGACGCACGACTGGATGCTGTTCTTCACGAACAAGGGCCGGGTGTACCGGGCGAAGGCGTACGAGCTGCCCGAGGCGAACCGCAACGCTCGCGGCCAGCACGTCGCGAACCTGCTCGCGTTCCAGCCGGACGAGCAGATCGCCCAGGTCATGCAGATCAAGGACTACACGGCGTCGCCGTATCTCGTGCTGGCCACGAAGCGCGGGCTGGTGAAGAAGTCGAAGCTGTCGGACTTCGACTCAAACCGCGCCGGCGGGCTCATCGGTATCAACCTGCGTGAGGACGACGAGCTGGTCGGAGCGGTGCTCTGCGCGGCGGACGACGACCTGCTGCTGGTGTCTGCGCAGGGGCAGTCGATCCGGTTCCACTCGAACGACGAGACGCTGCGCCCGATGGGCCGCGCCACGTCCGGGGTGTTCGGGATGCGGTTCAACAACGATGACGAGCTACTGTCCATCGGCGTGGTGCGCGAGGGCCGGTTCCTGCTGGTCGCGACCGGTGGCGGATACGGGAAACGCACCCCGATCGAGGACTACCCGGTACAGGGCCGCGGCGGCAAGGGCGTGCTCACCCTCCAGTACGACCGCAGGCGTGGCACTCTGGTCGGAGCACTCATCGTCGATCTGGACGACGAGCTGTACGCGATCACGTCCACCGGTGGGGTCATCAGGACCACTGCCAAGGAGGTGCGGAAGGCAGGTCGGCAGACCAAGGGAGTCCGTCTGATGAACCTCGGTGAGGGCGCCAGCCTCGTGGCGGTGGCCCGTAACGCCGAGGAGGCGGGTGATCCGGATGCCGGCTCCTGCCCTGACCGCGAAGGGTGACGGCCAGTGAGCGATAGATCGACCGGGGCGAGCGACGACCGAACCACCGGGGCCGCGCGTGAGTCGGCCACGGAACGGACGTCGGTGATCACGGAACCGGTGGGCGAGCCCGTCCACGGTCGTTCCACCGGACAGGACCCGTGGGAAGACGAGACGGAGCAGGCGACGCCGGGCGGGGAGCCCGCGCGAGGCGTCCTGGGCGGAGCCCCGCCCTGGCAGCGGGGGGTGTCCGAGGGCATCGACGTCGGTCGGCCGCAACACGCCGCAGGGCACTCGGGGCCGCCGCCGGACGGTGACCGCCCGTCCGGGGGTGAACGGACCTACGCGTTCTCCGACGGCTCGGTACCGTCGCTGGCCGACGCGCCGACGAGTTACTTCGAGCCGGTGGCCGACCCGGAGCGGGAGCAGTTCGCGGCGCGGGGGTACGACCAGGGACCGATCAGCGCCGAGCAGCCGGTGTTCGAGCACGCCGCGCCGGCCACGAGCCGGTCGGCCGGTACGCGGTTGCGGACGAGCCGGGCGCCGCGACGGGCGAGCCTCCAACTCAAGCGCTTCGACCCGTGGTCGGTGCTGAAGCTGTCGCTGGTGCTGAGCGTGGCCGGGTTCCTGGCGTGGATGGTGGCCGTCGGGTTGCTCTACGGCGTGCTCGAGGGCATGGGAGTCTGGGACCAGCTGAACGGCACGTACTCCGACCTGACCTCGGTCAGCAACCCCCAGTCAGGTGGTGACCTGATCAGCGGGGGCGGCGTGTTCGGCGTCGCGGCCGTCGTCGGCGCGATCAACGTGGTGCTGATCACGGCCATGGCGACCGTCGGGTCGTTCATCTACAACGTGGCCTCCGACCTGGTGGGGGGCATCGAGCTGACCCTGTCCGAGCGGGACTGAGCAAGCCGGTGTGGGAGCGGCCCAGCGGGTGGGGTAACCTCGACACGCCGCGTAGGGGCCTATAGCTCAGTCGGTTAGAGCGCATCCCTGATAAGGATGAGGCCGGTGGTTCAAGTCCACCTAGGCCCACTGGGTCCATGGCACACTCCGTCATGGCACTACGTCGTCACGGCACTACGCCGTGTCCGGCACTGGAGGCGATCCACTGTGAAGAAGCTGCTCCCACTGTTGCTCGCCGGTGCGGCGGCGCTTCTCGTGGTGCGTCGCCAGCGCTCCGCCAGGGCTGAGGCGGAGCTCTGGCGCGAGGCCACCACGCCCACCGTCTGACCGCACGTGCCGGGCGTCCCCTGCCCGGCTGCGGGGACGTAGCTCAATTGGCAGAGCACTGCCTTTGCAAGGCAGGGGTTAGGGGTTCGATTCCCCTCGTCTCCAC
>JALYQB010000447.1 GCA_030856045.1 Actinomycetota bacterium | reverse complement strand
TCGGCCCCGCCAGCCAGCACGCGGGCCGCAGTCGCGTCTGACCTGGCGAGCGTGACCTGCTCGCGAAGCTCGGTCACCTCGTGCTCAAGACGGGCGAACCGGGCCTCAGCATCGTCATCCGGCACAGGCGTGATCCTATCCGGTCTCGTCCACACCGCACCGGGCGACCATGGCGCGACGGGCTGTTGCCTGACCCAGCGCCGGCAGGTCGCGGGCGAGGTCGCTGGCCGAGGTCACGGTGGCGGGATGGTCCTCACCCAGTGCGGCCCCGGGCCAGCAGATACACCCAGCGAGGTTGAGGAGCCCGGTGATGTCATCCCGAACCGAATCGGGGGCTCGGCTGGGGTCGGTGGCAGCGCGAACGTGAGGGAGCAGCCGCTCCAGATGGTCAGGTCGACGGGCTGTTCCAGGGGTCATCCGGAACTGCGGCGCGTAGGAGCGGATCGCACAGGTAGCCACTCCCCTGCTGGCGGGTGTGGGATTCCCGCTCGGTCACCAGTGGCGCCAGCGGTGACCGCCGCTAATCGCGCGCACCCGGCGGCGGGCGTCTGCGAGGGAGTCCCTGGATGCCTCGGTCGGCACCCGCCACACGTCGATCCCACCCATGATCGACACTGCCCGGATCCGGATCACCGGCGCGCCCGGCCGAGGCGGTGCGCTGCCACCGTGCTGGTCGTTGCCGCCGAACAGCGCGAACCCGTCGACCTGCACATCGACCCCCTCAGGCAGGTAGATGTCCTGTCCGCCCATCACGGCGACCGCGGTGATCGTCAGCTCGCCACCGTCGAGTACGGCGTGCCGCAGGTCGAGGTCGTTGCCGCCCATCACCGTGACGGAGTTCAAGTGTGGGCCGAGGCGGTTCCGGCCGGTGATGTCCGCGCCGCCGAACAGCGAGACCAGCCAGCGACGGGGTGCCGGGCGGGTGGGTTGGGGGACGTCCAGCGCGGGCAGGTCGGCGGTGACCCTGGCCAACTCGGCGGCGGAGCCGGCCCGGTACCCGGCCCGCGCGCGCTCGTCGAACTCGGCCAGCGTCAGATGTCCGGCACCGATGTGCTCGGTGAGCCGCGCGACGGCGGCCTCCCGCTGCTGGTCGGTGGGTGGGGGCTCGGGCAGGTCGGCCACCCGGTCACGGTAGCGCGGCGCCGATGTAGCGGGTGGTGGTGCCGGTGTTCGTCGCCGGCCTGGTCGGCGGCATCGCTTCGCTCGTAGTGAGTGCGCCCGGGCCAAGGCGACGGCCAGGTTGGCCCTGGACAACCGGCGGTTGGGGCGCGATCTGCACGACGGGGGCAGCAGCGACTGGTGACTGCGGCGATCCGGCACTCAACCCAATCCTGTGTGCCCAGCGACACCAAGTGCTGGCGTCCCGTTGTTGTCCTTGACAGTGGGTGCTCATGGGCGTGTGAACCGGCTCAACCAGTTGCCCAGACGCTGCAGCACCATTGGGTGGGCGCCGTCGAGCAACGCGATGCGGTCGGACAGGATGGCCGGATCGATCACGTGTTCCCTGATGAGTGCCTCGGCGAAGACACGATCCTTCTCGCGCCCGGCGACAAGTTTTGAAACGACGCAGTCGTGCGGGTCCAGGCAGTGGCCGCGACCGGGCGCTGTGCTGGCGGACTCGACGACCACGAGGCGTGCACGCCAGCCGCGGGGCAGGACGGCCGTGGTGATGCTGACGCCTTGAGCGTAGTAGCCATGGGTTTCGTGGAATGCCGACAACTCACCGACGGCTCCGTCGACCTGATCAGACTTCATATCGTCGGGATCGTCGAAGAACGTCACATCGACTTCGATGGATGTTGTCGCCTCGGTCGGTAGCTGGTCATCGGGGACTGTTCCCAGGATTGATTGGCTGCCCACGACGAGAATATTCGAATCTCCCGTGATCTGGGCTGCAGCCCGCAACACGTGTTCCAGTTGCTCACGATTCATGCCGCGTGATCGCGGCGCCAGTGTGCACGGAAGGCGGCAAGGGCCGTCTGCCGCTCGGGCTCGGACAGCACACCCGCGAACGGGGAATTCTGCCGCAGTTCCACCGCCCACTCCGTCGGGGAGGCGAGGATGTCCAACACGGAGTCGACGGGTCCGTCGAGCAGCATCTGCCACTGCTCGATCCACCGTCGCGCTGCACCGCTCGGATGGACACGGCGCAGAGTCTCGATGTTGGCACGTGCTTTCGCTACGGTGTCCTCGGGATGCATCGCCAACCGGCCCGCGACGACGCGGTGCAGCCACAATGACCGTGCCTGATCGCGGTTCAGCGTCGCCTTCGTCAAGACCTCGATATCGGCTCGTCGCAGACGGCGGTGGGTGCCGATCCTGAC
>JALYQB010000437.1 GCA_030856045.1 Actinomycetota bacterium | reverse complement strand
CTTGGGGGGTGACCGACGTGATCCGGCCTGCCTCCACCGACCTCTCGCCGACGTGGAACCCCGCAGAGGTAGAGGCGCGGCTGTACCAGCGGTGGGTCGACGCCGGCTACTTCACCGCCGACCCGTCGAGCGGGCGGCCGCCGTTCTGCATCGTCATCCCGCCGCCGAACGTCACCGGCAGCCTGCACATGGGCCACGCGCTGGACCACACGCTCATCGACGTGCTCGTCCGCCGGGCCCGCATGCGCGGCGACGAAGCGCTCTACGTACCGGGAATGGACCACGCGGGCATCGCCACTCAGGCCGTCGTGGAGCGGCATCTGCTGGCCACCGAGGGCCGGCAGCGCCGCGACTACGACCGTGAGGAGTTCCTCGCGAAGGTGTGGACGTGGAAGGAGGAGTACGGCGGCCGGATCATCGGGCAGATGCGCAGGCTCGGCGAGGGCGCAGACTGGGGCCGTCGACGATTCACGATGGACGCCGGTCTCACCCGCGCCGTGGGGACGATCTTCAAGCGGCTCCACGACGACGGGCTGATCTACCGCGCCGAGCGCCTCGTGAACTGGTCACCCACGCTGCAGAGTGCCATCAGCGACATCGAGGTGGAGTACCGCGACGTCGACGGCGAGCTCGTGTCGCTGTGCTACGGAGACGGCGCCGGGTCCATCGTCGTGGCCACCACCCGTGTCGAGACGATGCTCGGTGACACCGCGGTGGCCGTGCACCCCGGCGACGAGCGCTACGCCCACCTCGTCGGCACCGAGATCGAGCACCCGATCACCGGGCGGCGCATCCCGATCGTCGCCGACGACCACGTCGACGCCTCGTTCGGCTCCGGCGCCGTGAAGATCACTCCTGCGCACGACCCGAACGACTTCGAGGTCGCCCGGCGTCACGACCTGCCGATGCCCACGATCTTCGACGAGACCGGCACGGTGACCGGCACGGGCACCCGTTTCGACGGCATGGACCGGTTCGAGGCGCGGGTCGCGGTGCGCGAGGAGCTCGCGGCGCGGGGCCGGATCGTCGAGGAGAAGCGGCCCTACGTGCACAGCGTGGGCCACTGCTCGCGCACCGGTGTGCCGATCGAGCCGCGCTTGTCGCTGCAGTGGTACGTGCGGGTCGAGACGCTCGCGCGCGCGGCGGGCGACGCCGTGCGCGATGGCCGGGTGGTGATCCACCCCGTGGAGCAGGAGCCTCGGTGGTTCGGCTGGGTCGACGCCATGCACGACTGGTGCATCTCCCGGCAGCTCTGGTGGGGCCACCGCATCCCGATCTTCTACGGCCCGGACGGCGAGGTGCGTTGCGTGGGTCCCGACGACGAACCGCCCGGCGAGGGCTGGACCCAGGACCCCGACGTGCTCGACACGTGGTTCTCGGCGGCGCTGTGGCCGTTCTCGACGCTCGGCTGGCCCGACGACACCCCGGACCTGCGGCACTTCTACCCGACGTCCGTGCTGGTCACCGGCTACGACATCCTCTTCTTCTGGGTCGCCCGGATGATGATGTTCGGGCTGTACGCGATGGGGGAGCCGCCGTTCCGGCACGTGTTCCTGCACGGGCTGATCCGCGACCGGTTCGGCAAGAAGATGTCCAAGTCCAAGGGCAACGTGATCGATCCGCTGGAGTGGATGGACCGCTACGGGGCCGATGCGCTGCGCTTCAGCCTCGCCCGTGGCGCGAACCCCGGCGCCGACATGGCGCTGGCCGAGGAGTGGGCGGCGGGCTCGCGGAACTTCTGCACGAAGCTGTGGAACGCCACGCGGTTCGCGCTGGGTCACCTGGATTCGGGCAACGGCGCGGTCGTGACGTCGTTGCCCGACCGGCACGCACTCACCGACGCCGACCGCTGGATCCTCGACCGCTGTGACGCGGTGACCTCCGAAGTGGACGGTCTGCTCGAGGGCTACCAGTTCGCCAAGGCCACCGAGGCGCTCTACCACTTCGTGTGGGACGAGTTCTGCGACTGGTATCTGGAGCTGGCCAAGGTGGCGCTCGGGGGCGACGCTGGGGACGCGACGCGCGCGGTGCTCGGGCACGTGCTCGACGTCGTGCTGCGGCTGCTGCACCCGACCACCCCGTTCATCACCGAGGCGTTGTGGACGACGCTCACCGGCCGCGAGTCCGTGGTCGTCGCCCCGTGGCCTTCGCCGTCGGGCGCCTCGCCGGACACCGGGGCGGCGCAGCGGATCGCGGCGGTGCAGCGGCTCGTCACCGAGGTCCGGCGCTTCCGCAACGACCAGGGGCTCAAGCCCAAGCAGCGCGTGGCGGCACGACTGTCCGGTGTGGACTCCGCAGGTATCGCCGGGCACGAGGCCGCGGTGCGCGACCTCGCCCGGCTGGCTGGGCCCGCTGACGGGTTCGTCCCCACCGTGACCCTCGAGGTCGGGCTGCCGGGGGGCGCGGTCGTCGTCGAGCTCGACACCTCGGGGACGATCGACGTCGCCGCGGAGCGCGCCCGGCTCGGCAAGGACCTGGCCGCGGCGCAGAAGGAGCTCGCCGGCACCGACGCGAAGCTCGGCAACCCGAGGTTCGCCGAGCGCGCTCCCGCGGACGTGGTGGAGCAGATCCGGGCGCGGCGCGACTCGGCGATCGTCGACATCGACCGGCTGCGGGTGCGCCTCGCCGGCCTGCCGGAAGCCTGAATGGCGTGACCGATGCCCTGGCCGAGCTGCGCGCTGTCGAGGCGGAGCTCGACAAACGATGGCCGGAGACGAAGATGGAGCCGTCGCTGGCGCGCATCGCCGCACTGGTCGACCTGCTCGGCACGCCGCACGGCACCTACCCGGTGCTGCACGTGGCCGGGACGAACGGCAAGACGTCGACCGCGAGGATGGTCGACGCGCTGCTGACGCGGATCGGCCTGCGCGTGGGCCGCTACACCAGCCCGCACCTGCAGCGCGTCACCGAGCGGATCAGCATCGACGGCTCGCCGATCGACCCGCAGTCCTACGTGGACTCCTACCGCGACATCGCGCCCTACCTGTCCCTGGTGGACGCTGCTTCCGACGTCGCGATGAGCAAGTTCGAGGTGCTCACCGGCATGGCGTTCGCGGCGTTCGCCGACGCCCCCGTCGAAGCTGCCGTGCTGGAGACCGGCCTCGGCGGCCGATGGGACGCGACGAACGTCGCCGACGCGCAGGTCGCGCTCGTCACCCCGATCGGCGTCGATCACGTGGCGTACCTCGGCTCGGACATCACGGGGATCGCCGCCGAGAAGGCGGGCATCATCAAGCCCGGGTCGGTCGCGGTGCTCGCCGAGCAGGAGCCCGTCGTGGCGCGCGTGCTGGCCGAGCGCGCCGTCGAGGTCGACGCCACCGTGGCCCGCGAAGGGCTCGAGTTCGGGGTGCTGGCCCGCGACGTGGCGGTCGGCGGCCAGTTGCTGCGGCTGCAGGGCCTCGGCGGTGTCTACGACGACGTGTTCCTGCCGCTGCACGGCGCCCACCAGGGGCGCAACGCCGTCCTGGCGCTGGCGGCCGTCGAGGCGTTCTTCGGTGCGGGGGCGAGCAGGCAGCTCGACGTCGACGCCGTGCGCGAGGCGTTCGCGGGGGTGACGGCGCCCGGACGGCTCGAGCGCGTGCGCACCGCGCCGAGCGTGTTCCTCGACGCCGCGCACAACCCGCACGGCGCGCGGGCGCTCGCGACCGCGCTGCGCGAGGAGTTCACGTTCCGCCGGGTCGTCCTCGTGGTGGCCTGCATGCAGGACAAGGACGTGCGCGGGATCCTCGGCGAGCTGGAGCCGGTGACGGACGAGGTCGTCGTCACCCGGACGTCGTCGCGGCGCGCGATGGACCTCGAGGAGCTCGCCGCGGTGGCGCGGGAGGTCTTCGGCGAGGACCGGCTGCGCGTCGAGCCCCGGCTCGACGACGCCGTCGAGGCCGCGGTGGCGGCGGCCGAGGAGGTCGGGACCGGTGACGAGCCGATGTCCGGCGGTGGAGTGCTGGTGAGCGGCTCGGTGGTCGTCGCGGGCGAGGCCCGGACGCTGTTCGGGCGGGACCCCGCGTGACCGCCGACGCACTTGGTCCCGCGGAGGCGGCATCATGACGCGTCCGGATCCGATGCGGGGGCTGCGCGGCGTGTTCGCCGGCACGCTGGTGATGGAGGCGATCGTCGTCGGCCTCGCGCTGCTGGTCGTGGGCCGGGTCGGCGTGGACCCGAGCATCGCGGGGCGTTGGTACACGGGCGCGCTGGCGCTCGCGCTGGTTGTCGCGTCCGGGCTGCAGCGCAGGCCGTGGGGGCTGGGTCTCGCACTCGTCCTGCAGCTCGCAGTGGTCGCAGGCTGGTTCGCGCACCCCGCGCTCGGCGTCGTCGGGCTGCTGTTCTGCGCGGTGTGGGGCTTCCTGCTGTATTTTCGGCGCGCCGTCACGAAGCGCATGCCGCAGCATCCACAGTAGTAAGAACAGTAGTACTCTTACTTCATGCGCATGACGAGCAAGGGCCAGATCACGATTCCGCAGCAGGTCCGCCGCGAGCTGGGGCTCGAACCGGGTGACGAGGTCGACGTGATCGTGCAGGGCGGAGCGGCCCGCATCGTGCCGGCGGGGACCGACCGGACGCGGGGTGAGCGCATCGTCGAGCGGCTGCGGGGGACGGCGACGGCCCATCTCGACCTGACGACCGACGATCTCATGGCGCTGCTGCGCCCGACTTCCCACGACGACGATGACTGACATGGGGACGCTGGTCGACTCGAACGTCCTGCTCGACGTCGTGCGCCAGGATCCGGTCTGGTGGGAGTGGTCGTCGGCGGCGCTCGGCCGATGCGCGGACGAGGGTCCGCTGGTGATCAACGCCGTGGTGTACTCCGAGATCTCCGCGAGCTACGCCGCGGTCGAAGAGCTCGATGCAGCGCTGGGCGAGGACTCGTTCGTGCGCGCCCCGCTGCCGTGGCGCGCCGCCTTCCTCGCCGGGAGGGCCCACGTCGAGTACCGGCGTCGGGGCGGGCTCCGCGACAGGACCCTGCCGGACTTTCTGATCGGCGCGCACGCGGCCGTTCTCGGGCTGCGGCTGCTCACTCGCGACGCCGGCCGGTACCGGCGCTACTTCCCGACCGTCGATGTCGTCGGCCCTGACGCCCGTCGCTAAACTGGCGGACGTCAGCACCTGCATAACGAGGAGAAACGAGCAATAGTGAGCGAGCGCACCCTGGTCCTGGTCAAGCCTGACGGCGTGGCGCGGGGACTGGTCGGCGAGGTCATCTCGCGCATCGAGCGCAAGGGCCTGACGCTGGTGGCACTGGAGCTGCGGACTGTGCCCCGCGACGTCGCGGAGGAACACTACGGCGAACACGTCGGCAAGCCGTTCTACGGCGGGCTGCTGGAGTTCATCACCTCCGGGCCGATGGTCGCCGCGGTCGTCGAGGGCGACCGCGCCGTCGCCGCGTTCCGCCAGTTGGCCGGGGGTACCGACCCCGTCGAGAGCGCCGTCCCGGGCACGCTCCGGGGGGACTTCGCGCTGGTGATGCAGTCGAATCTGGTGCACGGCTCGGACAGCCCGGCGTCCGCCGAGCGCGAGATCAAGCTCTGGTTCCCGGACCTGTAGCAGGCATGGCAGTCGAGTCGGTCTTCCCCCAGCTGGAGCCCCTGTTACCGCAGGTGTCCAAGCCCGTGCAGTACGTCGGCGGCGAGCTCAACGCAACGGTGAAGGACTGGGACGCGGCCGCGGTGCGGTGGGCGCTCATGTACCCGGACGCCTACGAGGTGGGGGTTCCCAACCAGGGTGTGATGATCCTTTACGAGGTGCTCAACGAGCAGCACGACGTGCTGGCCGAGCGCACTTACGCCGTCTGGCCGGACCTCGAGGCGCTGATGCGGGAGCACCGGGTGCCGCAGTTCACGCTGGAGTCGCACCGTCCGGTCGCCGCGTTCGACGTCCTCGGCGTCTCGTTCGCCACGGAGCTCGGCTACACGAACCTGTTGACCGCGCTCGACCTCGCGGGCATCCCCCTCCGCAGCGCCGACCGCACCGGCGAGCATCCCGTGGTCGTCGCGGGCGGCCACGCCGCGTTCAACCCCGAGCCCGTCGCGGACTTCGTCGACGCGGTCGTGCTCGGGGACGGCGAGGAGGCTGTCCTCGAGATCACCGACATCGTCCGCAGCTGGAAGGCCGTGGGCTGCCCAGGCGGCCGCGACGAGCTACTCGCCCGTCTCGCCGAGACGGGCGGCGTGTACGTGCCAGGGCTCTACGACGTGTCGTACACGACCGACGGGCAGCTCGACCGCGTTGTGCCCGCCGCCGAGCGCGCGCCCGACCGCGTGTTCAAACGCACCACCATGGACCTCGACGAGTGGCCCTACCCGAAGCAGCCGCTGGTGCCGGTCGCCGAGAGCGTCCACGAGCGGATGAGCGTCGAGATCTTCCGCGGGTGCACCCGCGGCTGTCGGTTCTGCCAGGCCGGGATGATCACTCGGCCGGTGCGGGAGCGCTCGTTGCAGGGTGTCGGCGAGATGGTGCAGCGCGGTCTGGAGGCGAGCGGCTTCAACGAGGTCGGCCTGTTGTCGCTCTCGTCCGCCGACCACTCCGAGATCGCGGACATCACCAAGGGCCTCGCGGACCGCTACGAGGGCAGCGGCACCTCGTTGTCCCTGCCCTCCACGCGGGTCGACGCATTCAACATCGACCTCGCGAACGAGCTCTCCCGCAACGGGCGGCGCTCGGGCCTCACATTCGCCCCGGAGGGCGGCTCGGAGCGGATCCGGCGCGTGATCAACAAGATGGTGTCGGAGGACGACCTCATCAGCACGGTCTCCACCGCGTTCGGCGCGGGCTGGCGGCAGGTGAAGCTGTACTTCATGTGCGGCCTCCCCACGGAGACCGACGACGACGTGCTGGCGATCGCGCCGATGGCCCACCGGGTGATCCGGGCGGGGCGGGAGGCGAGTGGTCGCACGGACATCCGTTGCACGATCTCGATCGGCGGGTTCGTGCCGAAGCCCCACACCCCGTTCCAGTGGGCGGCGCAGGCGCACCCCGACGTGATCGACGAGCGGCTGCGCAAGCTCCGCACCGAGATCAATACGGACGGCCGCAGCCGGCGACATATCGGGATGCGCTACCACGACGGGAAGCCGTCACTCATCGAGGGCCTGCTGTCGCGGGGCGACCGGCGGGTGGGACGTGTGATCGAGCGGGTGTGGCGTGAGGGCGGCCGGTTCGACGGCTGGGGCGAGTATTTCTCTTACGATCGCTGGGTCTCGGCCTGCGTCGCGGAACTCGAGCCGCTCGGGGTGTCCCTCGAGTGGTTCACCACCCGCGAGCGGCAGCGTGACGAGGTGTTCCCGTGGGACCACCTGGACTCCGGGCTGGACAAGCAATGGCTCTGGGCCGACTGGCAGGATGCGCTCGAATCCCGCGAGCAGGACGACTGTCGCTGGACGCCATGCTTCGACTGCGGCGTGTGCCCGTCGATGGGCACTGACATCCAGATCGGGCCGAGCGGGCGGGCGCTGCTGCCGATCGCACCCGTGGGGCCGGGCAGCCCGCTGCGCAACCCGGCGTTCACGGGGCCCTGAACCGGCGGACACGCGCCACCGAACCGGCGGACACGCGCCACCGAACCGGCGGACACGCGGGGGTCAGCGGGTGACGGCGGTCAGTGCGTCGACGAGCCCGCGGCCGTAGAACGCGCTGCCGTCCCCGGTGCACGCCGGATCGTCGCCACGGGGCGGACACGGCAGGGGGTCCGCCGTCCGGGTGAGGAGGTTCGCGAGCTCCGCGGGGTCGGCCCGCGGCCGCGTCGAGGCCAGCAGCGCCGCGACACCCGCCGCATGCGGCGTGGCCATCGACGTGCCGCACGCGTACGCGTACCCGCCCGGCACCGTGGACAGCACGCAGCCGCTGGACGACACTTCCGGGTCCTGCGCCACGTCACCGCCGGGTGCGGCCACGTCGACCACCCCGCGGCCGTACGAGCTGTACCCCGATCGCACGCGCTCGGCGCCCACCGCGGCCACGGCGACCACCCCGGGCAGCTCCGCGGGCAGCACGTCGCAGCCGTCATCCACGGGCCGCGGCTGCGGGCGCCGGGCGTTGTCCGGGCTGCGGTCGTCCCGCACCGGGTTCGCGAGGTCGGCCCCCTCGTTGCCCACCGCGGCGACGTTCAGCACCCCGGCGCGCGTCGCCCACGACACCGCGCGGCGCACGGCCTCGTGAGCGACGGCCTGCCCCGGCGCATCGGCGCACGTGAAGAGCCACGGGTCCACGAAGAAACTCGAGTTCGTCACCCGCATGCCCTGCTCGGCGGCCCACATGAACCCGCACACGGCGTACTCCGGGTAGATGTACCCGTCGTCGTCGACGACCCGCACGGACGCGATCCGCACGCCCGGGGCGACGCCGGTGATCCCGCGCCCGTCGTCGGCGGCGGCGATCGTTCCCGCCACGTGGGTGCCGTGGGTGGTGCCCGACGGTGCCCACGCCCAGGGCGCGGGATCCGCCCGGCCGGACAGGCAGCTCGCGGAACGTGACCGGTCAAGGGCATCGACGAGATCGGGGTGGTCGGGGTCCACCCCCGAGTCGAGCACCCCCACCACGACGTCCGGATCGCCGCGTTCCACCTCGCTGGCTGCCCTCGCGCGGATGAGCGCCATGTCCCACTGCTCGGCGGTGCGGTCGGCGGCCACGACGTCCCGGGCGGTGGTCCCACGGGTGTGGACGTCGGCGCGAGCAGGGGCGCTCACCACCGGGTCGGGAACCGGGAGCGCACCGGGGGCCAGCCCCTCCCCGCCGGCGCTGTACGCGCGGTCCGCGCCGATGTCCGAGCCGAACGACGGGTCCGCGGCCGAGGCCACCGCCACGCCGATCGCAGGGTGGTAGTCGACGGTGGTGCCACAGGCGTCAGCTATCTCGGCAGCGGCGTCGGCCGGGGACGTGCCAGACGCGAAGAGCACGACGTAGCGCTGCACGGGTCCCGTGGAAAGGCAGTCCCCGGCGAGCGGGACCGGGAGCGGCAGGACGGGCACCGGGACGGCCGACGCGGAGGTCCCCAGGACCGCGAGCGCCACGGCGCCCAGGGCAGCCACCCGCGGCCTGCAACGCAGGGACACGCGACCTCCCCTGGTGGACTGTCCGGTCGTCGTGACGGTAGTACACGGGGGCCATCCGGGACGGCGGGTACCGTCGGCGCCGGATCAGCATCCGGCGCCCGGAGGAGCCACCCTGAGCGAGCAGCACCGACCGAACCCGTCCGCCGCACCCGTCTGCAAGCTCCGACTGCGCTACGCGAAGCGCGGCAAGCTGCGGTTCACGTCGCACCGCGACGTCGCGCGGGCGTTCGAGCGGGCCCTGCGCCGGGCGGGCCTTCCGATGGCGTACTCACAGGGCTTCAACCCGCACCCCAAGGTGTCGTGGGTGGGCGCCGCCCCCACCGGCTGCGCCAGCGAGGCGGAGTACGTCGAGCTGTCGCTCGTGGAGCGCGTCGACCCCGAGCTGGTCCGTCGCGAGCTGAACGCGGCACTGCCGGAGGGCCTGCGTGTCGTGGAGGCGGTACTGGCGGGGCCGGGGAGTCTCACCGAGCGGATCGAGGCCAGCGCCTGGCGCATCGAGCTTCCCGGTGTGCCCGTCAAGGCCCTGCGTGCTGCGGTGGACGTTCTCCTGGCCGCTCCCGAGGTGTCCGTCGAGCGGATGACGAAAGACGGTCCGCGGGTGCTCGACGCGCGCGCTGCGGTCGTCTCCGCCACCGTCAATGATCCTCTTGACGTGTCACCGGCCACCGGACCGCTCACCGAGTGTGGGATACTGGGGACGGTCGTGCGGCAGGTCAGCCCTGCGGTCCGACCCGACGACGTCCTGAGTGCGCTCGGCGTCGTCGCCGGCCTCGAGCTATCGGTGCCCGCGAAGGCGACCCGGTTGGCGCAGGGGCGGCTCGACGACGACGGGAGTCTCGCCGACCCGCTCGGTCCGGACCGCGACGGTCCGGACGCGGCCGGTGGCGACGTGCCGCGGTCGCATCGGGACGTCGCAGGACGTGCCGGCGGAGCTCTCGAAACCCGGGACCTGCCGGTGGAAGGAAGGATTGCCGTCACCGGTGTGGTGGCGGAAGACGTACAAGGCCCCTGAGCGGCCGCGTCGACAGACGCGCCCGGGGGCCGGAGGAGTGACGTGACGAACATCGACGTACCCGCCGGCGGTGCCGGCGGGGGCACAGCCGCACCCACCGCAGCCACGCTGCCCGCACGGCTCCGGGTGCACGCGTTGGCCAAGCTGCTGTCCGTGAGCAGCCGCGAGGTGATGGCCGTGCTCACCGACCTCGGCGAGGCGGTCCGCACCGCGCAGTCCAGCATCGACCGGGAGACCGCGGTCCGGGTGACGCAGGCACTGCTGCCGGAGCCCGCCGAGGGTGCCGATCTGTCGGCGGGCACGCCGCAGGTGGAGGACCCGGGTGCGCCGGCGGTTCCCCTCGCGCCGGTGTTCAACCCGCCCGCCGCGGTCTTCCTGTCTCCGACACCTACACCGGCCCCCGCGGCGGACGAGACCGCGGGCACCCCGGATGCGCCGGACTCCGAGAGCGACTCTGCCGACTCTGTCGACGACTCCGACGCACGCCGACGACGCCGTCGTGGCCGTCGTGGCCGCGGCCGGGGCAAGGGCGGCGAGGCCACCGACGACGACAACCAGGGCGAGGACGGCACCGAGACCCCAGACTCGGTCTCCGGGGACGGCGGCGGCGAGGACTCCGACGACAGCGAGGGTGAGAGCGACAACGGCGAGACCGCGGCCAAGCGCCGACGCCGCCGTCGTCGCCGCAAGTCCGGGGGCGACGACGAGACGGGCCGCGAGGACGACCCGCCGAACACGGTCGTCCATGTCCGCGAGACGCAGGCTCGCCCCGTCGAGGACCGGGTGCAGGCGGTACGCGGGTCGACCCGCCTGGAGGCGAAGCGGCAGCGCCGTCGCGACGGGCGCGAGGCAGGCCGACGCCGTGCCCCGATCCTGTCCGAGTCGGAGTTCCTCACCCGCCGCGAAGCCGTCGACCGCACGATGGTCGTCCGCGACGACGGTGACCGCACGCAGATCGCCGTGCTCGAGGACAGCGTGCTCGTCGAGCACTTCGTCACGTCGTCGGGCGGCGGCTCGATGGTCGGCAACGTCTATCTCGGGCGGGTGCAGAACGTGCTGCCCTCGATGGAGGCCGCGTTCGTGGACATCGGCCGCGGGCGCAACGCGGTGCTCTACGCCGGCGAGGTCGATTGGGACGCCGCAGGCCTCGAAGGCAAGGCGCGGCGCATCGAGCAGGCCCTGTCCAGCGGTGACAGCGTCCTCGTGCAGGTCACCAAGGAGCCGGTGGGGCACAAGGGGGCGCGGCTGACGACGCAGATCAGCCTGCCGGGGCGCTTCCTGGTCTACGTGCCGGGCGGACGCGCGACGGGCATCAGCCGCAAGCTTCCCGACACGGAGCGCAAGCGCCTCAAAGACGTGCTCAAGCGCATCGTCCCGGACGAGGCCGGCGTCATCATCCGGACCGCCTCGGAGGGGACGAGCGAGGAAGAACTGGCCCGCGACGTCCGGCGGCTGCAGGCGCAATGGGAGGTCATCCAGGGCAAGACGTCCGGCAAGACCAAGGCTCCGGAGCTGCTCTACGAAGAGCCCGACCTGCTGCTCAAGGTGGTGCGTGACCTGTTCACCGAGGACTTCTCCCAGCTGGTCGTGCAGGGCGCGGACTCCTGGGACACCGTCGAGGGCTACGTCTCGCACGTCGCGCCCGAGCTCATGCCGCGGGTCCGCAAGCACACCGCGACCCAGGACGTGCTCACCGAGTTCCGCATCGACGAGCAGATCACGAAGGCGCTCGACCGCAAGGTCTGGCTGCCCTCGGGCGGGTACCTGATCCTGGACCGAACCGAGGCGATGACCGTCATCGACGTCAACACCGGGAAGTACACCGGCTCGGGCGGCAACCTCGAGGAGACGGTCACCCGCAACAACCTCGAGGCAGCTGAGGAGATCATCCGGCAGCTCCGGCTGCGGGACATCGGCGGCATCATCGTGATCGACTTCATCGACATGGTGCTGGAGTCGAACCGGGACCTGGTGCTGCGCAGGCTCACCGAGTGTCTGGGCCGCGATCGCACCCGCCACCAGGTTGCGGAGGTCACGTCGCTGGGGCTGGTCCAGATGACGCGCAAGAAGGTCGGCACCGGGCTGCTGGAGGCGTTCTCCCAGCCGTGCGACCACTGCAAGGGCCGCGGCGTGATCGTCTCGACGGACGCCCTGCCCGCGGACAACGCCAACCTGGGCGCGGCGATGCCCGCGCCCGCACCCGCGGCGGGTCGGCGCTCGCGGTCCCGTCGCGGGGGAGACCGTCCCGAGCCGGCGT
>JALYQB010000415.1 GCA_030856045.1 Actinomycetota bacterium | reverse complement strand
ATCAGGCCCACTGCAGGTGCCGGGTCGGTCCGTCGTGTCCCAGAGCCGACGCGACCCACGCTGACGGGAGATCTCCCGCGGGACGGCATCATCGCAGGCACCGCGGGCTCAGAACCACCAGGCGTTCAGTAGGCCCGGGGAGGCGGCGATGGCGCCGAAGCGAACGAACCGACCGGTGAGGCCCGTGGTGAGGAAGACCGCGACCCGGATTTCCGCCACCCCGGCGAGCACCGCGACCGCCAGGAACGGGGGTAGCCCGACCGAAGCGCTCGTGAACAGCACGCCCGCAGTCCACACCGGACGTTGCCGGCAGGTGGCGCGGAACCGGGCGAGCCAGCGCGACCACCGCCCTTCGGTGCCCTTGTCGGCCTTGCGCCGCAGCCGCGCCGGGAGCTGCAGGGTCCCGCGCCCGGCGTAGTAGTAGACGAGCTTGCCCAGCATCTGCCCCGCCGCGGCGGCGAGCCCGACGAGCCACCACGCCAGTTCCGGCCGCTGCGTCATGAGGCCCACCAGGTACAGCTCGGCGTTGACGACCGGCACCAGGGCGGACGCCACCGAGTAGGCGAAGGTGAGGGCGATCCACTCCACGGCGTCAGCCGGGCGCCGGCACCGCGGCGGGGTCGACGTCGCGGACCGCGCACCCCGACAGCGCCCGCGGCACCGGCAGGCGAGTGAGCCGGGCGGTGCTGTACGACTTCACCGCGAACACCGCCGCGGCGAGCACAGTGGCCGCAGCCATCCAGCCGGTGAGCAGCACGACGAGCACCACCGCGCCGGTGTTCGTCGCCTTTGCCGGGGTTGACCAGTTGAGGCGGTAGATCGTCGCGTCGACGAGGCCGAAGTAGTTCGGGGACAGCAGCGACCAGTTCCGGAACGAGAGCGTGAGGTACGCGTCGAGTACGACGAACTGCAGCAGGAACACCCCCGCGGGCACCGCGGCGGCGGGGTGCAGCGTCACGTAGGACACCACGACTAGGCAGACGCACAGCCGGTCGGCGAGCACGTCGAGGATCGCGCCGGTACGGGTCTCGCTGCCGGTCAGCCGCGCGACCAGGCCGTCGGCGATGTCGCCCACCCAGTAGCACAGCAGCGCCGCGAGCAGCAGCCGCTCGTCGGCCTGTACGAGCGCCATCCCCCACAGCACGACGGTGCCCAGGGTGCGGACCAGCGTGACGGCGTTCGGGACCGTCGCCCAGCGCTCGTCGAACTCCGCCGTGCATCCACGGTGACCGCACACCTGCTGCATGGACGCCCTCGTTTCCGCTCGCAGCGGCACCTTACCCGCGGAGGTTCCAGGCAAGATCGCGGTCCCCATGGCGGGTTGGATCAGTACTCACCGGGGGGGCCAGGCCAGTCCGACGAACGGAGCGCGGCCGTCCGGCGGTCGCATTCCTCCCGCGACAGCGGCTCGAGCCACTCCTGCTGGAACATGCCCTCATGATTGAACCAGCCGACCTTGTCAATCCACCTGACGATCACGGACATCGGTTCGTTGAGATGCACGACGCCGGGATGGCCGGGCGCAAGGTGTGACATCTCGGACACGTGCTGCGGTCCAGCCCAGGCGACCGTGTCACCCTCCACGAATCGCGGGATCGGCCCGTCGGGGCCATCGCGGTCATCCGAGTGGTCGTCGTGAACGCGACCTCTGCCGACTGGGTCGAGGCGGGTACCGTTGCGCCGGAGCTGGTGACGTTCGTCGCCCGCACGCTTGGACAGCGTCGGTCGCTCTCGCCAGTGCGGTCGGCGGAAAGGTAAGCATGCCCGCGCACGCGAGCGCAGCGATCAAACCGACGCTCGTGGGCTCAGCGAAGTCGAACCGTCTGCTGAGCGATCTCATGCGCCTCCCTGCGTGGTCACAGCGTTGACTGGTGCCGCTCAACACGACTCGACGCCGTCGAAGCGGCGTAGGTCGTCCCGGGGCTGATCGAGTGGCACGCACTGTCTGTCGCGAACGCCCAGAGAACCTTCACTCGCTGTGTGGTCGGACAGCCGTTCGTCACGAAGACCGACTGGTAGAACAGGCCAGGTTCGTCGACCCTCACGCTCACGCACGGGGGTGGAGCCGCCACTCTTGGCACAGCGGGTCCACGATGATGGTCACACAGTGGCACATCAGCGCCGAATCCGCACACTCACCGTCACCGCGGTCAGCCGGTTGAGTAGCGCTACCGATGCCTTGGCGGTCACCGTGGCGACACGATCCCACCATGACCACGCCTGCACCGTCGCCGGCCCGCCTGGCCGACGAGCTGGCCGCGCTCGGCGCCCGGCTCGCGGAGATCGGTATCGAGGTGCGCTCCCTGCAGCGGGAGACGGCCCGACCCGAGCCGCCCACCCCGTCCCCGCCACTGCTCACATCGGCCCGGCCCGAGCCGCCCACCCCGTCCCCGCCGCCGACACCGCCTGCTCCGCCTCCTCGGCGACCCGGGCTGCTGGAGCGGGAGGGCGCGGGCAGCCGCCTGCTGGCGTGGGTCGGCGGGGCGGTGACGCTGCTGGGCGTCCTGCTGCTGCTGGTGCTGGCCGTGCAACGCGGTTGGCTCGGGCCGCTTCCCCGGGTGCTCGGGGGCGCAGGCCTCGGCCTCGCGCTGGTCACCGTCGCGCTGCGCGTGCACCGCACGGCGGGTGGCCGCGCCGGGGGCATCACCCTCGCCGCGACGGGGGTCGCCGCGCTGTACCTCGACGTCATCGCCGCGACCGCGTTCTACGACTACCTGCCCGTCACCGGGGGGCTCGCCGCCGGGGTCGTCGTGGCCTGCGGGGGACTGCTGCTGGCCCACCGCTGGTCGGCCCAAACCCTCGCGGTCGCCGTCGTGGTCGGCGCCGCGGTGCTCGCACCGGTGCTGACCGAGGTGGACGCCGTGCCGCTCGTCGGGTTCCTGCTGGTGCTGCAGCTCGTCGCGGTCCCGGCGCAGCTGCGGCATCGCTGGTCGGCGCTCACCGTCGTCGCGGCGGTGCCCCCGCTGCTCGCCGGACTGCTGCTCGACGTCGTCGCCGCGGTCGACGACGTGACGTGGGAGGTCGCGCTCGCCGTCGCGGCCGTCACGGTGGCGGCGCTGGGGGTGGCCACGCTGTCACACGGCCGCGTCGAGCTGGAACGCGCGGCGCTGGCCGTGCTGGCCGCGGCGCCGGTCCCGCTGCTGCTGCTGTGTCCTTCGCTGTCCCGCCCGGTCGGTGCCGCGGTCGCCGGGGTGCTGGGAGTGGTGCTGCTCGGCCGGTGGACCGGGATCGGCTTCGGTCGCGCGGTGCTGCCCCGGCGGTTCGGCACCCTGTGCGGCGGGCTGGGCGCGCTGGCGGTGTTCGAGGCCACCGCGCTCGCCGTCGACGGGGCGGTGCTGGCCGCGGT
>JALYQB010000414.1 GCA_030856045.1 Actinomycetota bacterium | reverse complement strand
CCGCAGGGCCGCTCGGCCCCGCCCGACCGCCTGCCCGCGACCGCGTCAGGCCGGCTGCCGCCCTGCCGGTCCGTCGATCCGGCCCTCCTCCCCTAGAGTTCGAGGCATGACTCACACCGAGCAGACCCAGCAGACGGTGAACGACCTGTTCCGGCTCGACGGCAAGGTGGCGCTGGTGACCGGCGCCTCCAGCGGGCTCGGGGTCGCCTTCGCCCGGGCCCTGGCCGAGGCCGGCGCGGACGTCGCGCTCGCCGCCCGCCGCGAGGACCGGCTCGCCGAGACCCGCCGGGTCGTCGAGGCCATCGGCCGGCGGGCGATCACGGTGCGCACCGACGTCGTCTCACCCGAGGACTGCCAGGCGCTCGTCGACGCCACGATGGCGGCTTTCGGCCGGGTGGACGTCCTGGTCAACAACGCGGGCGTCGGCACCGCTGTCCCGGCCACGAAGGAGACACCCGAGGAGTTCCGCCGAGTGATCGACGTCAACCTCAACGGCTGCTACTGGATGGCGCAGGCGTGCGGGCGCGTCATGCGGCCTGGCAGCGCGATCATCAACATCACGAGCGTCCTCGGTCTCACGACCGCAGGCCTGCCCCAGGCCGCGTACTCCGCGAGCAAGGCCGGGCTGATCGGGCTGACCCGGGATCTCGCGCAGCAGTGGACCGGGCGCAAGGGCATCCGGGTCAACGCACTGGCGCCGGGTCTCTTCGCATCGGAGATGACCGACACCTTCGCCGAGGGTTACCTCGAGTCCCAGCTCGGGCGGGTGCTGGCCGGGCGCATCGGTGACCCCGAGGAGCTGTCCGCGGCGCTGGTCTTCCTCGCCAGCGACGCCGCCGGGTACATCACCGGCACCACGCTGCCCGTCGAGGGCGGCTTCCTCACGACGTGACGCGGCGGAGGTCACCAGCAGCGCGCTCCTATGAAGTGGGGGACAGGGCGACGGGCTCGCGGCGCAGTCCGTCGAAGGCGGTGGCGACGAGCGCGTCGGCCAGGTCGCCTGCGCCGAGGGACCGGGACGGCCGGTACCACTCGATGAGCGAGTTGACCGTGCCGAACAGCAGCCGGGCGGTCAGCGCGGGGTCCACGTCGGGCCGGATGCCGCCCTCGGTCACGGCGGCGCGCACCAGGTCGGCGACGTGGGAGTCGAACTCGCGACGTCGTTGCAGTGCGCGGCGCTCCACCTCGGTGTTGCCCCGCACCCGCAGCAGCAGCGTGACGAACGGCAGCTCGTCGACCAGCACCCGGACCGAGCAGCGCACGACGTGCTCCAGCCGGTCGATCGCCGGACCGTCCGTTGCCGCCGGTTCGGCGAGCACGGCGAACAGCGAGTCCAGTGCGCGGTCGACGGCGAGGCGCAGCAGCTCGGTCTTACCCGGCACGTGGTGGTAGATCGCGGACTTGCTGATGCCCAGCCGCGCGGCGAGGTCCTCCATGCTGGTGCCGTCGTAGCCGCGCTCGTTGAACGTCGCGACCGCGACACGCAGCAGCGAGTCGAGGTCGTAGCCGGGGCGGCCCCGCTTTGCCGTGGTCACCGATGCCGCTCGTCCGCGAGGCGCTCGTCAACCTCGGCGGTGACCGTGCCGTGCCCGTCCGCCGCTCCCGCCACATCTCTCCTTCAGGTACCGACCGAATGTTCAGTAGAGAATGCCCCACGAGACTGTGTCAAGCGGAGAACCCGCACCCTGGGATCGCTTGCATCTCCGTGTCGGCGGGATAAGGCCGAGGGCGACGGTGCCGAGAGTCGCGCCGCCAGGCGTACACGGCTGTCTGCGGCCTGCGCGGAGAGGCGGGATCGACGAGGCCGACGACGTCCCGGTCCCTTCAGGAGAAGTGATGTCGTTCCGAGGCGTGATGACGAATCACGCATCAAGAGGCGGTTTTGATGCGTGATTCGTCATCACCGGTTGCAGTGACACCACTTACCTCCGAGCGGCCGAACGACGCGACCGTGGACTGTCGCCTCGGTGGCACCTTTCCGGTAGCAGGCATTTGTCGCCCACTCCGGGTACACGGAGACCTTCGCGGACAAGCTGATAACGCCCGGCATCCGCGTGCACCTCACCGGTGAGCGGGCCGTTCTGAGGCGGCGAACCCGTACCGGCATACGAACCCGAGCGTGGACAGGCCTTCGGACAGGTAGAACCGCTCTGATGGGCTCCCGGACGTAGCCTGGAGGATCTTGTACTCGGCTCCGCGCTCCGCGCCCCATGCCATCGCGGCC
>JALYQB010000492.1 GCA_030856045.1 Actinomycetota bacterium | reverse complement strand
CCATCGCTAGCAGGCTACATTTCAGTGAGAACGTACTCTGAGCAGGGCATTCGGGCGCCGCGGTATTCCACAGCTCGCCACTTACTGTGATGAGCTCAGCACAAGCAGTGATCTTGACGTGGCCCTGCCGGGAAGGTCGGGTCCGGCGGTTGCTCCACGGCTCGGCGCCACCGGCCGTACGCGGCGCGCAACGCGGCGACCCGAGGGTGGTCGTCGACCTGCGCCTCCCATGCCGCGACCGCCGCCTCGCCGAGTTCGAAGAAGACGCCCTCCCCTCGCTTCTCGACGGCCGGCACCCAGTCAGTGGTTCCGCGGCGAAGTCGGACCAGGTTGGCCGGTTGCAGATTGCGGCGCTCCGGTGCGCCGAGCCGGGTGAACCCGACCAGTGCCTGCACCTCTCGCAGCCGCGACACCCGGACTACCTGGTCGAGTAATCCCCCATACCCCTCCGGTACGTCAGCGTTGGCGACTGCGCGGAAGTCGTCGTCCTGCTTCTCGGTGGTCGGCCGGGAGAGGAGTTGCCACTCCGCGTCTAGTACTACAGGGCCAGATGTATGGACGCGCTTCTTTGACCTGCGACGATGCAAGCCCGGTGTCCCGGCGACCAGGCATTTCTCCTCGATCTAGCCCTGTAGTACTAGGAGATCGCCGTGCTGCACGGCCTCGGGCCCGTCCTGCGCCCGGACCTTCTCGATCTCCTTCCAGACGTCCTCCACCGGAATGTCGCGCAGTGCGCGCAACGCGTCCATGCCGACGATGATCGCGCTGAGGACGTCCGGGTTCGGCTGGGCGCTGAGGATCGGCCAGTGCTCGCGGACGAGGTCGTCGAGGCCGCTGCCCTGTGGCAGGTGCAGCGCGCTGGCGGTGACGCCGAACCACAGGTTGCTCGCGCCGAGAACGATCAGGCGCACGGGCCGTCCGCACCGCTCGAAGCTCTGCAGGTGCGGGTGACGTCCCCGGCACCGAGGCAGGTTCGCCGAGCCGTCCCGGCCGGACGCCTGCTGCACATTGCGGCTGGCGCCGCACTCGGCGCACCGGATCGTCACCCGCGGTCCCAGGGTGCTGGCCGAGTCCTGCATGGTCAACTTGGCGCCACCGCACGGCTTCGTGCTCGTGTTGTGTACGAACTCGACGTAGGGGAAGTCGTCGAGGTGTCCGGCCTCGCAGGCGACGAGGAAGCGTGCGGGAACGCACCGACGTTTGTTCGTGTCGCGGGTCTGGGTCTGGTGCTGGCATTGCGCGTGGACGATCTTCGCCAGGTCCGGGCGACGACCATAGCGGTGCACCAGGGTGAACTGCTGTGACCCATGCAGTGGCCCGAGACGGAAGCAGCGGGGGCACCGCACCCAGCCGGGGAACGGCGTGACGGGGACTCCTACCCTGGTCCAGGGGTCATCGGACGCCTGGGGATCCCAGGGTGCGCTGCGAAGCGTGCGGACAGAGTCGCCGATGACGCGACGGACCTCTTCGAGCAGCCGCGGCTCGAGGATCACGTCCTGTCGCTCGGCGCTCCACGCATCGAGCCCGCGCACCACGACGCTCATCGCTGGCAGATCGACCACGGCCCCGACGCCGGAGGTCGTGACCAGGTGGCTCGGTCGGACCTGGCCGATCCGGGTGGGGTCGCTGCGGTGAGTGCTGCGTGCCGTCGTCACGGTGTCCCCTGCTCGGCCGCGTAGGTCCACTCGGGCTCGTCCACGATGCTCGGATCGGCTGCATGGAGCTGCAACAGGACCTCGTTCTCCACCTCGCGCATGCTCCGCGGCGCGGTCCACAGCTCCCACGAGCCTTCACCGGGTGCCGAGAGCAGTCCGGCGATGTCGGCTGCTTCCTGGTAGCCGAGCCGACCGCTGGGAAGGGTCGCGCGCCGGTGGCTCCACCGGTCGAGGCGGTGTTGCACCTCCTTGAGCACCGACTCCGCGCGGGCGGTGTCGTGGGTGACCCGCGCTGCGCGCTCGGAGATGAGGGACAGCAGCTCGGCGGCGACCGTTCCACCCAAGGTCACGTCGTGTGCCGCCGGGTTGGGAAGGGCGGCAATCGTGCGGTGTCGCACGGCTGCCACGAGCACAGCCGAGAGCGCACGATCGAGGGCCCGGTCGCTGAACGGCGTGGTGGTGACGCCTTCCACGCGGCGTCCGAAGGTGGCGTGGTTGTAGCCGAACCGCTCGTAGTGCCCCAGATCGCGGGGCCTGCTCCACTGGAAGATGGTGAGCACCAGGCCTGGCTTGCCTCGCGCGCGACCCACCCGGGATGTCGCCTGGATGTACTCGGCAGTGTTTTTCGGTTGTCCGGTCACCACCATCAGGCCAAGACGGGGCACATCGACCCCCACCTGCAGCATGCTGGTAGCCAGCAATGCGTCGATCGGCTGGGCCCGACCGGACAGGGCCTCCCTCGCGGCGGCGCGGTCCTCCCGGAAGCGTTGCAGCGCTGCCGTGGTGTCGAGGTCGGTGCTGAACGGACGTTCGAGCTCGGCGAGGGTGCCGGCGATGCGACCACTGGGCATCCGGCTGGTGAGCTCGCTGACGTTGGGACGCCGCCGACGGGTGCGCACCTTCAGGCTGCTCAAGCGATCGGCCACGTCGTCATCGACGAGCCTGCGCATGCCCGCAAGCTCACGGGTCGACGTGAAGTAGTCGACGACGCTCATGTACGGGTCGGCGGCATCTCCGTGCCGGTCGAACAGCAACTGGGCGTGCTCCATGACGGCAGCGACCACCCGGATCTCGACGGACTTGAGCGTCTCGCCCGGCGCGCAGATCCCGCGGTAGCGTCGGCCCGGCGTGTCCAGCGACGGCGCGACGGTGGTCGAGAAGAACGTCTCGCCGGCGTCGAGCACCTGTGGCGGGAACACGGTGAGTCCTCGGGCGAACACCTGTTCCACCTGGTCCGCAGCTCGTCGCACCGTCGCCGTGGAGGCGACCAAGACGGGTCTGATCGGCCCCTGTGAGCCTGATCGCGTGCACATCGCGTCGATCACGGTCTCGAACAGACCGACCATCGATCCCAGCGCATCGCTGATCAGATGCAGCTCGTCCTGGATGATGAGATCTGGCGGGCGTAGCCGCATGGCGGGCTGCAGCTGGCTAGCCGGCGCCCCGTTGACCGCGGGATGCCGGGTCTTGCAGAACGGCGTGAAGTCGGGGTTGTGCCAGCCATGTCGCGGGCACCGGGCGTCGACCTGGCCGAACAGTGTCGCGGTGGCGGCCCGCCACGGCAGCTGCGCGAACTTGTCGACCGTGCTGATCACAAGCCCGGGCGTAAGCCGGTAGATTTCCTCGTCGACAGTGACGACTGGAATACCTTCCCGCGGTGATTGCCGGCGGCTGAACGGGCACTCACCGTCTGGATCGGGACAATGCACCAGGATGCGCCGGTGGACGTCGTCGGTGGTCAGGTCCCGGCTGGCCGACAACCCCAGGCCGCACCACGGGCATGCCACGAGTTGCAGGATCCCGCCTACTCCCGCCTCGTAGCCCTTGCGGTCGCCGACTTCCTGCTTGGCGTTCTCGTAGGTGTTAGGAGTCACCGACACCCCGACCCAGAGCCCAAGCCGGAACGGCACCTCGCCCCAACGGCCGTCGCCACCGGCCACCCGCTCCCGCCGCAACCACTCGCAGGCGCACAGCAGTGCTGCCGCGCGTTGGAACTGCTGGGCGGTCAGCAGCCGGAGCGTATAGCGCATCAGCACGGCGACGCCGTCGCTGCCGTCTCGAGCATCGGCGCCCGATCCCACGACGCCGTGCAGGCGACGAATCGCCAGGGTGAAGGCGGTGAGGCCGAGATAGGCCTCGGTCTTGCCACCGCCAGTGGGAAAGAAGAGGAGCTGGACCCGGCCGTCGGTGCCGCGCTGGGCGTCGGAGTGCGCGGGATCGGTCAGACCGGGGAGGCACAGCAGCATGAAGGCCAGCTGGAACGGCCGCCAGCTGCGCTGCTCGGGGACATCGAGCTCTCGAATCAATGTCGCCAGGTCGGCCCCGGGGTCGGCGAGCCTGGTCCGCACTACATCGCTGCGAACGCGCTGCAGGGCCATCGCCTGGTTCGCGAATCGGAATGCCTTCCGGGCAATGCCGCTGTCCCGAAGCAGGTCGACGGCGCGGTCCAGGCGGTCGGCGACCTCGTGAGCCGCGGCGATGGCGTGTTGCCCCGACGGTGCATAGGCCGACAGCTCAGCATCCCCATGCAGCCGGCTCTGCTGCTCGTCCAGCCAGGTCCGGTAACCGGTGACGAGCGGGCGCAGCGCCCGGACCAGGTCGTCACGGGCGAGTTCGGGGCTGCCGAGGCGCGCCATGTCGAGCACCAGGCCCGGCATCCGTGCGGGGTCCCCGGGGACCACGAGCGCAACCTCGGCGCTGGGGAAGGACGTGGTCGTGAGACGCCAGGCACGGGTGTGACCCGTCGTGGACGTCGGCGTCCACCGCGCACTGGCGGCCGTGGGCGTATTCCCGCACACCGCGATACAGCATGGCGAGGGCACGACGTTCGTCGTCGTGGTCGTCGACGGGGGCCGCGAGCTCCGGGTCGTTGTGGCCGAGGAAGACCGCTGCCGCGCCGTCCAGCGCGGTCACGGTGATCGATACCTGGTACAGCCGCGCCGTATCCGGGGTACAGGATGGTGCGGGCTGGTCGTTGACGAGCGCGAGGTCGACGACCCGTCGTCCGTCGCGGTGCCGCACCCTCGCGCGGAGCAGAACGTTGTCGTGCGCCGGATCCGGCACGTAGGTTTCGTCGGTTTCGGCGTCGAGCCCGACCTCGGCCGGTCCGCCGGCGGGCACCCGCTTCCAGACCATCGAAGGGCGGCCCGTCGGTGTCTCGTGCACCTCCGAGGCGGTCCGCTCGTACCGGCCCCACCGGGCCTCGACGGCGACCCGGTCGACGTTCGCTGGAACCTGGAACGACAAACCCAGTGACGACGCAGCGCGACTGCCCACGCGCACCGTGGCTTCGGGTTCGACGTCGGTATCGGCGCTGTCGTCGGTGCTGAGGGTCTCGCGGTCGACGATGTCGGCGTCGTCCTCGGGGGTCGGCTGCGCGGGCGGCGGTGTCCGCGGCACGAGCCTGCCGAGGAGGTAGCGCTCGGACGGCGGAACGCCGGGCGGCAGCTCTTCCTCCGGTCCGTCCCAGGGCCCGAGGAGATCCCGCTCGAGCAGCGTCTCCAGCTCGCCACGCACCTCGAACGAGGTGATGCGGTCCGTCATGGTGGCCCCCAACGATGTCCGCTTGACTTCTACGGCAGAGGCTACGGGGACACTCCGACGGTCCAGTCAGCACAGCCGGGCGAGTCGGCCCCTGCACGACCGAAGGCCCCGTCAACAGCCCTATACGTAGTCAGCATCAGGAGTTCAGGTTGTGGCGTGGACTCGGGTTGCGAGGTCGGGAAGTCCGGGCATGGCTGGCTGGCGAGATGAGGCCATGAGGTCGGTGACCAGGCGTCGGACGGCGTTGCGGGTGTGGACCTCTCCTGGCGCGGTTCGTTCGGCGGCGAGCAGGGTTCGGTAGGCCCGGTCGGGTTTGTCCCATTGTGCGTATGCCATCGCGGTGTCAACGAGTAGGCGGGCTCGACGTTCGGTGGTGGGCACGGCGGCCAGCGGGAGGCTGTGCGCGTGGGCGAGGGCGGTGCCGGTATCGCCGAGGAGGTACGCGGCGGAGACGCGATGGCTGACCACGTTCGCGGCGAGCGCCTTCTGCGACTCAGGTGCGTCGGTCAGGCGGCGGACCGTGGTGTCGGCTTCGGTCAGTAGGTCGTTTGCTCGGTCGCGGTTGCCGGCTCTGGCGGCGGCGTAGCCTGCCGAGCAGAGCAGCGTCCCGTACATCTGTAGGTGTCGCGGGTCAGGTCGCGCGGTCTGCACGTCGAGGTGCCCGGCTGCGGTGAGGGCGAGGGCCTGGGCGCGGTCGTGATGTCCGGCTCGGCGGGCGACCGACGCGACGAGACGCTGGGATTCAGCCAGTGTGAGCGGATCGTCGGCCGCGCGGGCGGTGTGCAGGCCACGGTCGGCGGACAGCCATTCCAGCCCGGAGGCTTCGAGTTTGATCAGTGCGCGAGTGGCCAGGTTATAGACCTGCGCGAGGATCTGGTGCTCGGCTCGCTCGGGGCGCGCGGCCAGGGTTGCTTCGGCGGCGGTGATCAGCGTGGGCAGCCGGGTGGCGAGGGGAACGTACTGGCATGCGGCGAACTCCCGCCGCGCCAACGCCAACTCCTGGCCGAGCGCAGGCACTCTCGCCGGGTCGGTTCGGTTGGTGGCGGGGCTGAGCAGGACCTCGGCTAGCAGGTCGGCGAGCAACCGGGCCGGGTCAACGAAACCAGCGGCAGAGAAGCGCGTGGTGCCTGTGGCCGGTGACCAGACCAGGTTGGCCCCCGCCATGCCGGCGGCGGTGAGGAAGGCGCGACGGCGCACCGGGTCGTCCACCTCCTCCCGCGCGGATACCAGGCCGAGGCCGACCATAGGCCCGTGGCCTTCACGCATCCGGGTAGGCGCGCCCGTGGACTCGCCGGAGCTCAGACCGAACATCTCAGGAGGTAGGCCGAGTTCGGCGGCGACTGTGCGCAGCACCTTGATGTCTCGCAGGGGGACCGCGCCGGTTTCCCAGCGGGAGACCTGGCTGGCCGAGTAGCCACATCGCCGGCCGAGCTCGGTCTGGCTCCACCCCGCTTCAAGGCGCGCGAGCCGGATCGCGGTGCCCGGCGCGATGCGGCTCGCGGTCGGTGGCATCGGTGGACCTCCTCGGGAAGCCCGGATGTGGGCCAGCCCGACCACCGTAGCGACCCAGCAGCGGTGTCAAGACGGGTTTGCCGAATCCGCACAGCCGGTGCCGAACAGGCACAACGCAATGCCAGCCCGCCGTTGACGCCGGTTCCATCACACACCTGGAAGACCTGCCAGAACACAAGGGGCTGATCGTGAGGCATTCCTGGACACAACTCGGTGATGGCACGCCGATGACCTGCTGGCGCGACGGACTCGAGCACTGCGTCGCGGGCGCCGAGTTCGCCGTTGGGCTACGCGGCGGGATCTATCGGGCGACCTGTGACCAGCTCGTCGCGCCTGCGGCTCTGATCAGCCCACCCGGTCGGCCGTGCCCAGCCTGCACCACCGCATTGGCGACACCCCGGCCAACACCGTCGCACACCTGCGGCGTTCGGCACCGGCGCAAACGACTCACCGGCTGGCTGATCGCTCTGGCCACGGTGAGTGCCCCCAACCGACGGCACCCGGCGGACACCGCTGCCCGAAAGACTTGTGGAGGCTTCGATGCCTGATCGGCCCCTGTCCGCTCACGATCGTCTGATGTGCGTGGTCGCGCACGCCACCGCCGCGGGCCCCAAGCCCGACGCGCCGGGTTGGGCAGCGATGCGGTCGGTTTCCCTCGCCGAGCCTGCGGCCATCCACAGCGCGCTCAGCACGGTGGTAGGTAAGCAGCGAAGGGTGGTGGTGACCGGCACGCTGGACCGGCGCCTGGTGCTCATCGAGGACCGGGTCGGATCGTGGATGGTGGCCGATCTGTCCGGCCGGCCACACCGCTCACGGGCCTGGCCGCCTTGGACGAGCGATCATCTGAACGTCACTGAGCCTGGTCGGTGGCTCTCACCCGGCTCCATCACACCGGAGGGTCTGCTGCGCATGCTGCGCCCTCGGCTGCTGCTCGCGTCGCTTTACCACCCGGAGCACTTTCCGCTGCCCAGGTTCCCGCTGGCCATCTCCGATCTCGCCCGCGCGGCCCGTGCCACGCTACTCGGCCAGGTCGAGCTGATGGATATGCAGATGGGGGTCAGTCTTGATGACATCGTCGACCGGGTTCGCTGCGGTGGGGTGGACGTGCTCGGAGTATCGGTGACCTTCGGCCAACACGACCTGGCCACCCGACTCCTCGACGAGGCGACCTGCCTCGATGAGCCACCGGTCGTGGTGGCCGGCGGCTCGCTGACCGCTCGCAACGAGCGGATTCTGCTGGAGCGCTACCCGCGCCTGTTGATCGGGAGGGGTGCGGGCGAACCGACCATCCAGGACGTGCTCGCGCACTGGCACAGCGACCTGCCGATTGAGCAGATCCGAGGCCTCGGGTACCGCGGCGCCACCCGAGGGACGGGCGCAGCGACGATCGGGCGGGCCCGGCGCACAGGGACCGTGGCGAACCGCCTGCAGACCGACATATGGCCCGAACTCGACCTGCTCGACGCCACCTTCCGGCATAGGGGTGTGGCCCAACTCGAGGCATCCCGAGGGTGCACCAACTTCTGCAGCTTCTGCCCGCGCGGGCACAAAGGCCAGTGGGCCGGCGCCGCACCCGATGCACTGCGGTGGCTACTGCGCGAGATCGGGGCCATCCTCGACCGCCACCCGAGGCTGAGCAGGACGGTGTACCTGGTTGACGAGGAGTTCATCGGACGCGGCGATGACGCCGTGCCCCGCGCGCTCGCCGTCGCCGACACCCTCGACCAGGCCGGGTTCGCCTGGGAAACCAGCTGCCGGGTCGACCAGATCGCCCGGCTCGATCGAGACCGCGACTGGCACCTCGAGCGAGGTCACCTATGGCGGCGCCTGGTCGAGCGGCGGTTACGGCGGTGCCTGTTCGGCGTCGAGTCCGGAGTGACCTCGATCCTGCAGCGGTTCAACAAAGAAACAACCGCCGAACAAAACGCCCTGGCCATTCGCACCCTGACCGCCCTGGGAGTGCCACCCCGGTTCACCTACATCACCTTCGACCAGCTGATGACCGAATCCGAGCTCCGCGAGACCTACGTCTTCCAAGGACGCACCGACCTGCTGCTCAAACATTTGCCGGAGATGAGCGTCGAGCAGATCGTCGACGGGGTCCGCGACGACGGTTTCGTGGCCGAGCACAGCAGCGGCCGGCCGTTCTTCACCGCTATCAGCTACATGCTCGTCGGCATGGAGTGCCTGATCGGCGCCGCCTACACCCGCAAGGCCGAAGCCGCTGGGCTCACCGGCCAGCCCGACCCCTCGATGGGCCGGGTCGACACCCGTTACGCCGATTGGCGTATCGGAGTCCTCGCGCGGTGGTCACAGCTGTGGATCGACCGGAACTTCGCCCTGGACTACACCCTCAAGTCCCTCGAAAAGATCATCGACGGACAGCCTCACCAGCTTGTGCGCGGCGCGCGCGGGATACTCAAACACACCGCCTACCGACTACTCGGCGCGATGATCGAAGCCCTCGATCACACTGATACGCTCGTCGCCGACCGCACCGAACTCCACGCCGGCTGCGCGGCAATCGCTGAGAATCTCATCGACGAGATACGTGTCGAGCTGTCGCCGGTGCTCGTTGCGGTCGAGGCGCAACTGGCGCCCGCCCAACGCGATCTGCTACATCGGGAGCATCAGCGCTGGGCAGCCACCACAACCTGGACATTGATCAACGCCGCCGACACGTGCGGCACCTAGCCGCGGACCAAGGGAGGCCTGCGTGTCTCCGCTCGAACACCGACACCTGCCCGGCCTGAACACCGCGGTCTCAGCCATCGGCGCCGGCTGCTGGACGATCGGCGGCGCCGCCACCAACCACGGCGTGCCGATCGGCTGGGACAATGTCGACCCCGACGCCGCCTACGCAGGCCTGTGCCGCGCCTACGAACTGGGCGTCATCCTGTATGACACCGCCGACGTCTATGGGCTGGGCCACTCAGAACGCCTGGTCGGCCGCCTACTGGCCCAGGTACGCCGCGACGACGTGGTGGTCTCCAGCAAGGTCGGCTACTTCTCCGGCACTGCCCGCCACCCGTACCAATCAGCCCAAATCCGCCACCAACTCAACACCACCCTGGACAACCTCGACACCGACCACCTCGACATCTACTTCTTGCACAGCACCGACTTCGGCGAGAACGACCAGTACCTCCCCGGCGCCATCGCGCTGATGCACGAATTTCGCCAGCAGGGCCTCATCCGAGCCGTCGGCATCCGCGCACCCCACAGTTTCGCTGAGGAATGGACCACCGAAAGCAGTACGCGCGGCGCCGCCGCCAGGCGGTGGATACACCTGTTCCACACCATCCGACCTGACGTCCTGACCGCCCGTTACAACTTGCTCAGCCCCCTGTACGGCACCGACGAAACAGATGTCTTCACCTTTGCCCGTCGCCACGGAACTGGAATGCTGATCAAACAGGCCCTCGGCCAGGGCCGGCTCATCAAGGCGGGCCAGGTAGACGTTCCGTTGTCGTTCAGCCGGGGTGATCACCGCTGCACCGACCCGCTGTTCACACCGGAGAACCAGCGGCGCCTGCACGTGCGGCTCGCCCCGCTCCGCGCCAGGTACGGGGACGACCTCCCCTCGCTCGCCCGGGTCGCGTTGCGCTACGCACTTCAACACGCTCCCGACGCGGTCCTGCTCGTCGGATTCCGCAACGTAGAGCAGATCCACATGGACATCACCTGCCTCGGCGACCCCCTCCCGCCCGAGGAGTTCACCGAGATCCGCGCCCTGCTCCATCCCACCGCCAGCGCCTAACCGAGAGGAACGCCCGTTGCGCTACATCGAAGTGGAGAAGAAGTTCGCCCTGCCCAACCCGGAACTGCTCAAAGCCAGACTTGACGAGCTCGGGGCGAAACCGAACCTGCCCACGCGGCAGATCGACGCCTACTACAACGCGCCACACCGTGATTTTCTCGCCCCGGACGCGATCTCCGAATGGCTGCGCGTCCGCACCGAGGCCCGTGGTTCGTCGATCAACTTCAAGCGCTGGCATCCCATTGAAGCGCTGGTCAAGACCCACGCCGACGAGTACGAATCGAAGATCGACGACGTCGGGGCGGTCCGCAGACTCCTCCAAGCTCTGGACTTCCAGCCCCTGGTTACCGTGGACAAGACCCGCGAAGAATGGGAACTCCCCGACGTCGAAGTGGTCTTCGACCACGTCGTCGATGCCGGCGACTTCGTCGAGTTCGAATTCAAAGGCGACGCCGAAAACGTCGAAGACGCCACCACGCGGCTCGAGGAGTTCATCACCTCCCTCGACGTAGCACTGGGCCCGCCGGTCAACCGGGGCTACCCCCACATCCTGCTCGGCCGCGACCACTAGACACGTTCCTGTCCCGCCGGGCGATCAGGCGGACGCCCACGTCGGAACGAGCGCTGGCACGCAACCGAGTGCGGTGCTGAACACGATCAGGCCGGAAGTCGATCGACATCGGATCGCTCGCCATCAGCTCACTCGAGCGGCGGTGTGTGCTCACCGGGGCTCCGCGGTGCCGTCTCCTCCGTGCCCGTCTCCTGCCGGGTCCTGGTTCGTCTCTTGCGATGCGTCGTCAACCCATCGCGCGAGGACGCTGAAGGCTGCGAGCTGCTCGAGCGCCTGATCCTCGGTCAGCTCGCCTTGGACATGGCTGATCGGGTTGCGGATGGCCGCGTAGCAACCTTCGGCGAACGCCCGGACCCCGCGGTGGACGCTCTTGAAAGTCTTCGACCCGTCATCGGGTATGACCCGAAGCCTCGGGCTCCCTGGCTGCGGGGGGTCGATGCTGAAGGCCTGGTTGAACAGGTCGGTTTCGGAGATGTCGGAACGGTCGAGCTTGTTCTGTGTCTCGGCGTTGAGCTTGACGGACGCAGCGTGAACGGCCTCCCGGTAGTGCCGGGTTTGCCAGAGCGACCGGGCGCCGTACCAGATCCACGGGTGTAAGTGGGCGGCGTTGAGCTGGGGAGCGTCCTCGCCGAGGTTGCTGGTGACCTCCTCCTGGCGTTGCAGCGTCACCTTCGTCCGTTGAGCTGCCTCGATGTGTTGGCACCAACGGTTGACCCTCGCGTTGGGAGCCGTAATGGAATAACTAAAGCACGTTAATCGGCATCCCCCCTGGTCAGAGGCTTGGAGGCTGTCTCAAGAAAGTAACTTATTTCATTACAGCTACTTGCGGTCATCTGGCACCGAGGTGCGCCAGTCGGGAAGGACGCGGTCGATGTGATCTGCTCGACGATTTGGGCGGAGGCGACGATCTCGGCGGTGTTGCCGCGGTTGGCGAGCTGGCCGGTCATGTCGACGACACCGGGAGTGTGCGGTTTGTAGAGCTCGGCTTGCCGCAAGAATTTGTTGATCTCGGCCAATGCCCAGCTGATGTTCACGGTCGATCGGTCCTTGTCGCGGGTGTCGATCCAGTGGCTCCGCGCTGGCGGCGGTCGTGCGGGTTGTCAGGCGGTTTCCTCGACGTCGGGGTTGAGGAGGTCGTCGCGGCTGGCCGTGACGGGGCTGGCCTTGCCCAGCTTGCTTGCCGACACTGTGGGTAGGGCGCGGACGGCAAGGAGATAGAGGCGAACGCCGCTGACGTCCAGATAGGGCGGCCGGACCTCGGGCGGGCCGTCGGTGGGCAGGTTCAGCGGTCGACCGGAGAGGTTGATGATGATCAGGTAGCCGGTGTTCTTGACCCAGTCCTGGGCGTACTGGAGCGTTTGGTTGAGGCCCGCGGCGAGTTCTCGTTTGCCGTGGTTCGCGGCGTCGAAGAGCTTGATCTCGCCGATGAACGGGTCGTCGGTGTCGAGGTCGGAGAGGACGTCCGAGCGTCCGGACGCGGACTTGGTCTGCGAGAACGGCATGTTGATGCCCTCGCTGAACAGGAAGCGGCGAAGGTCGGTGTCGTAGACCTCCTCACCTTGCGCTGTGTTCGCCTGGAAGCGCTCGTAGAGCTCGGCCCGGTCGAACCACTCGACGCGACGGACGTAACGCTCGAGGACGTAGAGGGTGTTGCTGTCCTGCCCGACCTGTTCGGTGAGATAATCGAACAGGGGACTGACGATGCGCTCGACGAGTTCGCGGGTGGAGTCTTGGAGGTTGCTGCCGAAGGCCCAGATGTAGGGCCTGAGCGGGTCGTTGCCGGGGTCGGTCCTGTCGCCCTCGGCGATGTGCTGCAGCAGTTGCCAGATCAGCGCCGCGCGGCCCGCTTCGGTGTTGGTCGGCCACTCGACCCGCCGCTGGCGGAGGTTCTCCTCCCAGGTGCCGAAATCGACGTCGGGCTCGGCCCGCTCGGCGGCGGTGAGGATCGAGCGCAGCGCCGGCTGGCCAGCGATCCAGTCGGCGACGTAGCGGATCTCGCGTGCGGCGTCCCAACCGTTGGCGACCATCAGCTTCCGCAACCGGTCTCGGATCGCGACTTGCAGGTCCTGTTGGTATCTCACTTGAATAGCCCTTTCGTCGCTTGTCGTATCGCGCTCGCGATCTCCGCTGCGGCGTTGTGCATGCCGCCTTCGGCGTCGTGTAGCCAGACCTGGCATCGGCAGGCCGGGCAGCGGACGGCGGTCTGGACGACCATCTCGGCCCAGACGACCCAGATCGGGTATCCGCATCCCGGGCATGGCACCTCGATGTCGGAGTGGAGCATCTGGGTCGCCAGGGAGCTCATCGTGCTCCTTCCGCTGCCGTGTCGGTGGTCATCGGGTGGCCGGTGGACGCCGTTGAGCTGCCGAGTCAGCTGCTGGTTCACGTGCTGGGCCTCGAGCGCAGTGAGGGCGTCGAGCAGGACCTTATCGGCGCGGGCGATCCGACCGGACTTCTCGATTGCGGTGAGGCGCTGCGCGAGGGCCTCGTCGGCGAGTCCGGCCAGCTCCGGCTCGACCGCGTCGGCGGTCCGGCGCGGTGGCAGCGCGGGAGCGCGCCAGCTCTCCAGGGCAGGCACCGCACCGCCCGGGTCATCGAGGGTCCGTGGGTCCTCTTCACTCAGTGCCGACCGTAGAATTTCTGGGACGTCCACCGGGTCCACGGTGAACGCCAGCGCGTCGACGGCGACGCGGAGATCCTCCAAGGCGACGACAGTGCGCGGCCGCACCTGGTACTTGGTGTCGTCGACGTGCGTGTCGGCGCTATCGCAGACCTCGACGTGGACCAACCGACTGGGATGGCTGGGCCGCCAGTGGTGCTCGGCTGGCACGTCGTCCTGTTCGATGACGAGGGTGGCGTCCGCCGGTGTGTGTGTGAACACGTACTGGGGTCGGCGTAGCGCGACGGGCGGCCCGCCATCGCGCGGAGCACCCGCGAGACGCTCGACTTGCCGGTGCGGTTCTCCCCGTAGACCAGCGTGAGCCGACGCCCGAACTCGGTTGTGGTGCCCGCGGCCAACCCATAACAACCGTCGCCGAGCCGCAACCCGGTCAGCGTGACGGGCGAGGCGGTCTCCAGCTCCCGCACGTCGGGAAGGTGGGGTGCCGGGTCCGCGTCGATTACCCGGCGCTGTACCTCCTCGGCGTCGAGCGGCCGGCCGAGCAGGATGCCGTGAAGTACCCACTTGGCCCACTCCGGCAGACCCCCCGCTACATCGGCGAGCGGGTGGAGCCCACCGGTCACGCCTGCTCCTGCGCGTGGCGGCGGTGGTTCTCCGCCAGCAGCAGGTCGAGCAGCTCGAAGCGGGCGCGGGGGCTCACCGTCCAGCGGGTGCCGATCTTGGTGGGGTGGTGGCCGATCTCCGGGTCGAGCGGCCAGCCGTAGGCGTCGAGCACGGCGTGGTCGATCGCGGTGTGGATCTCGCGCAGGTTCACCACCGCGGGATCGCGGTCGGCGGGGGAGTGCACGTGGTTGTAGGTGGTGGTCAGCCCCCAGCCACGGCTGAGCATCAGCTCGCGCCGCTCGGTGTCGAGCCGCTGGCCGAGTTCGGCCAGCGCTGGGGTGTTCACCGGCCGCGGCAGGGTGCGGAAGACATCCGACGGCGCGTAACGGATCCGGGTCTCCAGCGTCGAGGTGTAGCGGATGACCCAGCAGGTGTGGATGCTCGACGAGAGCACCGCGAGGTCCGCGAACCCGTCGAGCGCGAACACGACGGAGGCTTCGCTGAACACCGGCCCGGTGGGCACCCGCACCGGCAGCACCGCATTGCTCACCCGCGACAGCGCCAGCACGTGGGCGAGCTCAGCGATGGCGGCGTACAGCTCTGGCGCGCGCTCGGCGTACATCCACCAGCGGTCGCGGCGCTGCACGCGCTTGTTGTCGTCGCGCTTGGGCTTCACCAACCGCCGGACGATGTCGATCAGGTCAGGATGCTTCTCTGCGCGGTCGAGGGGCCAGTTGCGGAAGTTGATGATCCAGCGGCTCGCGGAGCAGTCAGGGCGCTGGTTGAGGTCCTTGCCGATCACGTACGGCTGCAGCGCCTCGGCGTTGCGCGGATCGCGGTCGATGAGCTCGGCGGCCTGCTCGTGAGTGAGCGTGAACCCGGTGCCGAGCACGTTGGACCCTTGGAAGGCGGTGTCCTCGTTCTCCTGCAGCGGGCGGGGCCGTCCTGCTACCCGTCCGACGGGCTCCAGGTCGGGGCCGATCGACGGCACCGGTTCACCGTCCAGCCACCGCTCCGCTGCCGCGCCGAGACGGGCGCGGCTGGCCCGCACGTCGACGATCTCCAGGTTGGCGCTGCTGCTCGGCCACCGGTGGCTCGATCGTCCGCCGCGCAGGACGAAGCCTCGGTCCACCGCCTGCATGAGCCCCACTCGGAGCGTCGCACCCTGCAGCAGCGTGTTGGTCGCGATGTAGCCGAGCTGGCCGCGGGAGTTGAGCAGCCGCTGCGCCCGGAGCACGAACCGTGCGGCGAGGTCCGCGCTGCCCTTGGTGCCGCCGCCATCCCAGCGCTGCAGCCAGGCACCGTAGTCGGACCCCGCGCCACCAGAGATCTTCTGCCCACCGGAAAATGGCGGGTTGCCGATGATGGCGTCGAAGCCCGGGTCCGGCCGGTCGACGAGCACCTCCGGGAAGGCCAGTGGCCAGTGCAGCGGCGTGCGCGGTGCGCGGCCCCCCGGGCGGCCCGCCTGCAGGTTGGCGTCGGCGTCGCGGCGCAGCCGGGCCTCGTCGTCGCCGATCCGGTTCCCGACGTCGATGCTGAGC
>JALYQB010000323.1 GCA_030856045.1 Actinomycetota bacterium | reverse complement strand
CGGCCTTGTTGGTGAAGGTGATCGCCAGGACCTGCCCCGGGTGCACGCCGCGGTGGGCCAGCAGATCGGCGATCCGCTGGGTCAGGACCTTCGTCTTCCCCGACCCCGCACCGGCGACGATGAGCAGGGGGCCGCCGCTGTGCTCGACCGCGGCCTGCTGCTGCGGGTTGAGGTCCGGTGGGGGGGCGGCGGGTTCGATGCTCATCGTGTGGCTACCGTACCGGCGGGCCGATCGCCGCGGACACGGGTTGGACGGCGGCTCCACACCGTGGCACGGTTTCCCGTGCTACCTCGACACCTGCCGCTGGGTGTGCGCCTACGCTCGCCGGAAGTACCCGCAGGTCAAGATGGGGCAGTTCAGTGCAGCTTGGCGATTGTGTGCTCCGCCTCACCCGTACAAGCGACTGATCAGGCAAAGCACGAGTCGCATGGGTGCCCGTCTTCTCCATCGCCGCGCTGGCCACCCTCGTCGCCCGTGGGCCTGGACGCGGCAGGAGGCGGGCAACCGCTCCACGCAAGGCCAAAGCCAGCCGGTGAACGCGGCAAGACCATCGTGACTGCCCGGTAGGGACGACCAACGAGGGGCGCCGCTCGAGGCTTTACGGTGCGTCACCGACCAGCGTGCTGTAGGTCTCAGCGAGGCTGTCGTAGGTGGTAGCGCTGTCGGCGTTGCCCTCGGCGCGGGCCTGCTCGGCGAGGCCGCGGTAGTAGGCGACCCACTGCCGCCAGACATCCGGCCCCTCGTGGACAGCGGGACATTCCTCCCGTCGCATGCGCCGCTCGTCACGCCTGTCGAGCTCGTCGAGCACCGCCCGGGTCACCCAGACGACGAACAGCATCAGTGCCGCCACAGCGACGATCACGACGGTCAGCACGAGCACCCGGATCATCACTCAGCCCTCCCGGAGCCGGCGGGAACCGGTTGGGCCCCTCAGCAGCAGCCCGACGATCAGTGCGCCGGTCAGTGCGCCGGTCACTTCGACGCCGCCGGTGGCCGCAGGTGAGAGACGCATGGTGATGCCCTCCTGGGGATGGTGGGATGCCAGCGCTCTGCTCACCCTGCGAGGGGGTTCGGTGGGCGCCGTCGGGAACTCGGTGATTGCTGTTTTCTGGGTGCAGGACCAGCCAACCGGGCCAGGGCAGGCGCTGTCCGCAACATCGACTAGGTCCGGAACCGGCGCGCGGTGATACTGGTCATTACGGGTGTGTAACTGTCCGGTGTCGGACGACACCGGACACCCCGGGGGAGGTGCCATGGCAGGGCGGGAGGGCCCGGTGGCGGAGTTCTGCGCCGGATTGCGGCGGCTACAGCAGAAGTCCGGCCTGGACCTGGCGGGGGTAGCTCGCCGAGTGGGCTACAGCCGCTCGCAGCTGTATGAGATCTTGGCTGGTCGGATCCACCGGCCCCCGGAGTTTGACCGGCTGGTCGAGCCGCTGGTCCGGGTGTGCACCGGAGATGACCGGCGCGTGGTCGCGGAGTGGCGCCAGCGCCACGACGTGCTTGTGGCTGTTTACAGCGAGCTCACCCGGCAGGGCCGCCAGGATCGGCCCAACGACGCCCCGAGGTCGGTTGGGACGCCGCGGGTGGTGCCGGCGCAGTTACCGGGCGACGTGGACGTCTTCACTGGTCGGGCGGCCGAGTTGACCAAACTCGACCGCCTCCTGAGCACCACCCCTACCCAGACCAATGCGACAGATGCAGCGGGTGGGGGCTCGACGTCGGTGGTGATCTCCGCGGTGTCGGGCACGGCAGGGGTGGGCAAGACCGCGCTGGCGTTGCGGTGGGCCCATCGAGTCCGGGCCGGGTTCCCCGATGGGCAGTTGTACGTGAACCTGCGCGGCTACGATCCGGACCAGCCGCTCTCGGCGGGGTATGTCCTGGCCGGGTTCCTGCGCGCCCTGGGGGTTGCCGGGGCCGACATCCCTTCGGAGGTCGACGAACGGGCCGCCTTCTATCGGAGTCTGCTGGACGAGCGGCGAATGCTGATCGTACTGGACAACGCGTCCTCGGTCGAGCAGGTCCGGCCCCTGCTGCCCGGCACCCCGTCAGCCTTGGTTGTGGTGACCAGCCGGGATTCGCTGGCGGGGTTGGTGGCCCGCCACGGCGCCCGGCGCCTGGATCTGGACCTGCTCCCACTCGAGGATGCAGTCGCCCTGCTGGAGGCGCTGATCGGCGAGCGGGTGGCGGCCAAACCCGACGCAGCCGCCATGCTGGCCGGGCAGTGCGCACGGCTGCCACTAGCATTGCGGGTGGCCGCCGAACTTGCCGCCGCCCGCCCCGACACCCCCCTCGCTGCGCTGGTCGCTGAGTTGGCTGACGAGCAGCGGCGGCTGGAGCTGCTCGACGCCGGGGGTGACCCGCGCACCGCGGTCCGCACCGTGTTCTCTTGGTCCTACCAGCACCTGCCAGCGGAGGCCGCGCGGGCGTTTCGGCTGCTGGGCTTGCATCCCGGTCCCGACCTCGACCCGTATGCCGCCGCCGCCCTCACCGACACCAGTGTGGCGCAGACCCAGCACCTGCTGGATCTGTTGGCCCGGGCGCACCTGATCGGATCCACCAGTCCGGGCCGGTATGGCATGCACGACCTGCTGCACACCTACGCCAGCGACCGCGCCGCCGACGAGGACTCCGAAGAAGAGCAGCGGGCCGCGCTGACTCGCCTGTTCGACCACTATCTCGCTACCGCGGCAGCCGCGATGGACACCCTCGTTCCCGCCGAACAGCATCGCCGGCCGCGCGTTCCCCCGACGGGCACGCCCACTCCGCCGGTGGCCGATCCAGCCGCGGCGCAGGCCTGGCTCGACGCCGAACGGGCCACCCTCGGCGCCGTCACCGCCCGTACCGCCTCCCGAGGCTGGCCCAGACACACCACCGCGCTGGCCACCACCCTGTTCCGCTACCTCGAGGTCGGCGGGCACTATCCCGACGCCCTGACCATCCACACCCATGCCCTGCACGCCACCCGCCACATCGGCGACCGGGCCGCCGAGGCCCACGCGCTGACCAACCTCGGTACCGTCTACGTTCGGCAGAGCCGCTACCAGCAGGCCGCCGACCGTATCCAGGAGGCCGTGGCGCTGTCCCGTGAGGTCGGTGACCGGGTTGGCGAAGCCCACTCTCTGATCAACTTTGGCTTTGTCTACTCACGGCAAGGTCGCTATCAGCAGGGTGCTGAGCACCACCAACAGGCCCTGTCCCTGTTCCGCGAGATCGGTGACCAGGCCGGCGAAGCCGCCGCGCTGATCAACCTCGGCGCCGTTTACTTTTTGCAGGGCAACTACCCGCAGGCCGCCAAGCACCACCAGCAGGCCCTGACATTGGCCCGCGAGATCGACGATCGGAGTGGGGAAGCCAACGGGTTGGACAACCTCGGCAACGTCTACCGGCGGCAGGGCCACTATGAGCAGGCCGCCCAACACCACCAGCAGGCCCTGACCCTGTTCCGGGCGAACGGTGACCGGGTAGGTGAAGCTTACTCGCTGATCAATCTCGGCAACTCCTACCAGCGACAAGACCGCTATCAGCAGGCCGCCCAGCACCATCAGCGGGCCTTGGCCCTGCTCCGCGAGGAGCAATAGTCAAGACCTGTGGATGAAGATCTTTTAGGCGGCCTCGGGTTGGTGGTGGTCGTCGGGTCGTTCGACGAGTTTGCCGGCCTTGAACGTGGCGCCGGCGCGGACGAGGGCGACGAGGTGT
>JALYQB010000318.1 GCA_030856045.1 Actinomycetota bacterium | reverse complement strand
ACCGAACCACAGAACACGAAGCGCGGCTGGTTCGCGCGCTGGCGCGAGCACCGACGCGCCAACCGCCAGCAGGCAATCGAGCGCAAGTACTTCGAGCGCGAGCGCGCGCGTTCCAGCGGGGGCGCCTATTCGACCTCGAGCGGTTACCAGCACGGCGCCCCCACCGCGGGCTTCTGGGCCGGCTTCGGCGGCGACGGTGGTGGCTGCGGCGGCGACGGCGGTGGTGGGTGTTGATCCCGCCCGCGCCACGATCGCCGGCTCAGGCGGCGTCGAGTGGCAGCGACCGATGGTCTTGCCGCGCGGCGACGAGCCGCACCGGCTGCTGGCCGTCGCGGAGGTCCCCGGGAGAGACGGGACCCCGGCGCTGGTCCTCGGACCGCACGACGGCTGATGCAGCAGGTGTGCGATTCGATCGCGCCCGCGCCGGCGGGCGACGGCCCGGTGCACGAGTCCTGATAAGGCGCCCAACGCGGCGAGCGACCTTGGAGACCTGCTCACGGCGCAGGCCGACATCGCGGGCGCGCGCGCTGCATACGAGCGGGCGATCGAGACAGGTCGGGTGGCCGGGGGCATTGCAGACCCCGGCTCCCGCAGATCCCGGCGTGACAGTCTCCCGTCACCGGGCTCTTCTCATCAGCCGGTCAGTACGCGCGGACCCAGCGCCAGTGGGCGAACAGGCCGGGATCTCTTTCGAGGAGCCCGGCCCACCACCGCTTGAACCGGTTGTAGGTCCGTAGTCGCCGATACTTCTTCCCAGCCCAGCGCCTCAGGTAGGCACTGACGCGCAGCAGGAGGGGAGCCATTGACGACCGGTAGAACCGGCCGTAATAGTTCATCCACCCGCGCACGATGGGGTTCAGCCATCGCGCGAGGTCGTCCAGGGACAGGTTGGTGCGCCGGTGGATCCGCATCGCGCGGAGGTCGGCGCCTCTGGCTTTGAGCGCCTCGGTGCTGATCGCGGGCAGGAAGCCGGTGTAGTACCCGCCTCCCCGGTTCCGCGCCTTCCGTGCTCGGAAGGTGAACCCGAGGAAGGTAAACGAGGTGTGCTCGTGCTCGCCCCGGCGCTTGCCGTCCTTGCAGTAGACGATTTGCGTCTTGTCCGGGTGAAGCGCGAGGCCCACCTCGCTGAACCGCGCGGCGATCGCGGCAAGCACAGCTTCGGCCTGCCGCTTGCTCACGCAATGCACGACGGCATCGTCGGCATAGCGCTCGAACGGGCAGCCCGGGAAGCTCCGGGCCATCCACGCGTCGAATGCGTAGTGCATGAACAAGTTCGCCAGGACCGGCGAGACCGCCGATCCCTGCGGAGTACCTCTGTCTCGCTCTTCTCGGGTGCCGTCGGGGCGCTGCAACGGGGCTGCAAGCCACCGCTTGACATACAGCAGCACCCAGCGGGCGTCAGTGACCCTCTCGACCGCCTTGACGACGAGATCCCACGGCACCGTATCGAAGAACTTCTGGACATCAAGATCGACAATCCAGCCGTACTTCCAGCACCGCACCCGGCATGTCCCGACCGCGTCCAGAGCCGACTTGCCCGGCCGGTAGCCATAGGAGTCCGGATGAAACCGAGGTTCCGCCCGCGCTCCCAGATGCATCGCCACCACCGTCTGGGCCACCCTGTCTGCGACCGTTGGCACACCAAGCAAACGGACCCCGCCGCCATGCGGCTTGGGGATCTCCACCGCCCGTACCGGAGGCGGAAAGTAAGACCCCGAACTCATCCGATTCCAAACGAGGTACAGGTTGTTCCTCAGATCAGCCTCGAACTCCTCCACGGCCTGCCCATCCACGCCCGGGGCACCCTTGTTCGCCGCAACCCGCTTGTACGCTTCCCAGACCCCCAGCTTGGGAATCTCAAACGGCTTGTCCTGCGACTTTGGCATGTTCATCTTCGCTTCCTCCCAGGGCAACCGCCCCGGTTGATCGAATCGACATTCCTGATGAGCCGGCCCCTTCGCTCCACGCCCACCCCAGCGAGCAGGCGCTTCACGGCTACTACGAGCCGGTCCGCCAGCGAGCGCCGCATCGGTACTCAGTGCCTTCGGTTTCTGCCTCGGCACGCTCCCTCTCGCGACCCATGGCCACCGACCCCAGATCGCCGTATCGACGCTCGCCTTCTCACGTTCCGTACAAGAGCCGCAGACCAGGATCACGCCGCCTCTACGCCGGACACCGCTTGGCCAATACACGGGCACCCGCCAAGCTCAATTCTCGAGGAAAGAACCAGGACCTCGATTTCGATGCCACCTAAGGTTTTCGACGCTTCAACGACGACGCCCGCCCCGGACTTCCCAGGCCGAGCGCTTCTGGGACGTCTTCCCGGTCCCCACCTGGCGCGATCAAGCCGCGCCTTTTCCCTGTCGCTCACCACGACGGTCTTCAGCCAACGCAGCACAGGGCGGTTTGGCGCCTGCCCCCGCAGGCCGACGCCGGAGGGCCAACCATCCTCCATCTCTTGCACAGCATCGCCTACGTAAGGGATCTCCTACACGACTCCTCCTTCAGCGTTCGTGACGCACGGTTCCGACCACAAGTCTGCGGAATCCAACAGTTAGCGTTAGCCCGGATCCACCGATCGGTAGGGGGGTTCTGTCCGGTCCAGAATGAAGAATGACCTCCTGTGCAGGGTTTTTTTGGCTGATTGGAGCAGCCGGGGCCTGCAGCGGGAGGTCACCTTCATGGTGCAGGATGACAAGCCGGTCGGACTGGACGGGTTGCGGGT
>JALYQB010000277.1 GCA_030856045.1 Actinomycetota bacterium | reverse complement strand
CCACCACTGACCGGCGCGCCAACCTGCCCACCTGGGTCCAGCTAGGCACTGCAGACCCGCTTGTCGGCTACATCAACACTGACGACCTACAGCAACTTCACCGCGATGAACTCGACATCCTACTGGGTTCGCTCACCCCGGCGACGCTGCGAGCAGTCAACGATGCGCTCCGCATCGTTCTCGCCCTGCCCTGACCGGACGCCTGGCACCGTCACGGTCGTGGCGCCCTCGGCAGGTCCGCCACGGTGACGACACCGGTGCCCGCGGTCCCCGACGTGGCTGTACATGTCCGGCAGCTCCTTGATCCTCACGACGTTCACGATCTCGTCGAGCGCAAATAGGACCGGCGTCGGCAGCCTGCGGGTGGAGCAGGTTCGCTGCGCGCTGACCGGCGTCGAGGATCTGCGCGACCAGAGCCGTGGTCAGTCGGGTCGGACGCCGACGGCGCTGACCCAGGCTTCGGCGAACATGGCACCCCGGGAGTGTTCGGACCACGAGCGCACGCTCTGGGCGTGATCGTCGTGTCCGGCCTGGTCGAGCATGACGGCGAGCAACTCGGCGATCGGTGCGGTGCTGGTGAAGCGCTCGTAGCGAGCGTCGACCCGTACATCGTCGAACCCGGCCTCGCCCAGGGCAACGCCGAGTTTGCGGCCTGCCCACGGATCACCACCGTTCCCGAGTTGTATCTGTTGGTATGCCTGCAGTGCGGCGTCGACCGCGCGGGACGGCGGGGTGAGCAGGAACCCTCCCCAGTCCGGGCTGCACACCCCGATCACCCCGCCCGGGCGGAGCACGCGGTGGGCCTCTCGCAGCGCGGCCACCGGGTCGGCGAGGTGTTCGAGCAGGGCGTGGGAGAACACCCGGTCGACCGATCCGTCGGGCCGGGGCAGCTCGTAGCACGAGGCCACCTCGAACCTCAGGCTCTTCATCCCGGTCTGCGCGGCGAGGCGGCGTCCCTGCTCGAGCTGCCCGGCTCCCGTGTCGACGCCCACCACCGGTCCAGGAGCCACCGCAGCGGCGAGCCCGACGGTGATCGTCCCTGGTCCGCAACCCATATCCAACAGGGACTGCCCCGGCTGCAGATGGGGGAGGAAGAACCGCCCATGGGTCTCAAGGCGGCGCCCGGCCATGAATGCCACCACCGGAGCGGCTTGGCCTGGCGTGTACCGCTCCGACTCCGGCGTTCCTGGTGCCATCCGAGCAGGTTAACCGCGGCCGTGCTGCACCGGCGCTCCGTCCGCACCCCAGCCGCCTGCGGGCGGATAACTGAGGGGCTATATCGTCCCGTCAGCTCCATTCGCGGCGCGGGCGTGCTGGATGTAGCCCCACATCTCGGGTGGCGCGACCCGGGGTGAGGTGCGCAGCTGGTCGGGGTGCTGGTCCCACATGGCTTGCCACGCGGCACCGGCGGCGGTGCGCATCTCGGGCTGGTCGTCGAGGAACACCGCGGCGAGCTCGTCCCAGCGGACCATGAGGTCCTGCACGCGGGGATCAGCGGGATCGGTGCCGGCGTCCATCTTCTCGATCACCTTCATCAGCAGTTGGGCGTCGGTCTCAGCGTCGTCGCCGTCGTGGTGGCGGTTGGCGTGGTCGAGGGCGTCGAGGACCTCGATCAGCCGGTCGCGCAGTGCGCCGCGGGCGTGCAGGTCGGCCTCGACACGCTCGAGGTGAGCGCGCAGCGTTGCTCGCGGTGTCGGGTCCTGGCCGGCGAGTAGGGCGGCGACCTGGTCCAGCCGGAGACCCATCTGCCGCAACGCCAGCGCCCGGTACAGCTGGGCCACCTCGGCGGGGGTGTATCGGCGGTGCCCGCTCGCGGTCCGGGGTGGCGACACCAGGCCGATCTCGTCCCAGTGCCGCAGGACCCGCACGGAGAGCCCGGTTGCCCTGGCGAGCTCACCCACGCTCCAGCGAGTCGTCGAGGTGTCAGTGCCGTCTGTGACCACGTCAGGGACGTTAGGACCTCACATCATGTGAGGTGCAAGCGTCGAGACCCGCAGTCTGAGAGCCCGAGGCGCTGGCGCCCTACACCGAGTTCCGCCGCGTCGCTGCTGACGGCACGCCCCAGACCTGACGAGGGTGATCGGGCGTCTGTGAGGTCCCGGCCGTTGGATACCCTGGTCCAGACCCGTGCCGCCCTCAATCGGCAACGTGCGGAGAA
>JALYQB010000252.1 GCA_030856045.1 Actinomycetota bacterium | reverse complement strand
CGTCGGCGGCGAGCGCGTCCGTGACGGCCGCCGCGTCGGCGAGCAGGGTCGCGATGTCGGCGCGCGCGAGCCCCGCGGGAACGAGACCGAACGCCGTGAGCGCCGAGTAGCGTCCGCCCACCTCGGGGTCGGCGGGAATCGCCGCGCGGTACCCCTCGTCCCGCGCGGTCCGCTCCAGCGCCGAACCTGGATCGGTCACCACCACGATGTGGGCTCCAGGGTCGAGCCCGGCGTCGGCGAACGCGGCGGTGAACAGCCTGCGGTGGCTGTCGGTCTCCACCGTCGAGCCGGACTTCGACGACACGACGAGCACGGTGCGGTCGAGATCGCCCGCCAGCGCGTCGGCGACCTGCCCCGGATCGGTGGTGTCCAGCACGGTGAGGGCGACGCCCTCGGTGGCGCAGATGACCTCCGGCGCCAGCGACGAGCCGCCCATGCCGGCGAGGATCACCCGGTCGATACCGTCGGCGTGCAGCTCTCCCCGCAGCGCCGTGACCTGCTCGAGCAGCGGTCGCGACGTCGTCGCCAGGTCCACCCAGGCGAGCCGTCGGGCGGCCTCCGGCTCGGCCGCCGGGCCCCAGAGCGTGGGATCGCGCCGGGACAGGGCCGAGGCGACACCGTCGGCGACGAGCCGCGCCACCAGCGGTTCGGCGGCCGCGGCCAGTGAACCGCACTGAATGTCGACGAACAGCTCGGTCACCGGCGGGCACCGGCGAGCTGCTCCGACACCGTCTCGCCCAGGTCCGTCCAGGAGGCGACGAACTTCTCGACACCCTCCCGTTCGAGCACGGCGAACACGTCGTCGAGGTCCACACCGGCCTCGGCCAGCGAGGCGAACACCTGCCGTGCCTGGCCGCCGGTGCCCGACACCCGGTCACCGTGCACCTCGCCGTGGTCGGCGAACGCCTGCAGCGTCGTGCCCGGCATGGTGCTCACGGTGCCGGGCGCCACGAGCTCGGTGACGTAGAGGGTGTCGGGGTAGTCGGGGTTCTTCACGCCGGTCGACGCCCACAGCGGGCGCTGCGGCCGGGCGCCTACCTCCTCGAGGGCAGCCCACCGCACGGTCTCGTGCGTCTCCTGGTATGCCTCGTACGCGAGCCGGGCGTTGGCCAGTGCGGCCGTCCCGCGCAGCGCGGGCGCCTGCTCGGACCCGATCTCCACCAGGCGGCGATCGACCTCGGCGTCGACGCGGGAGACGAAGAACGACGCCACCGACGAGATCGTGGCGAGGTCGTGCCCATTCGAGTGTGCCCGCTCCAGCCCGGCCAGGAACGCGTCCATCACCTGCCGGTAGCGCTCCAGGGAGAAGATCAGCGTGACGTTGACACTGACGCCGTCGGCGAGGGCGCTGGTGATGGCGGGCATCCCCTCGGCCGTCGCGGGAATCTTGACCATGAGGTTCGGCCGGTCGACGGTCGTCCAGAGGTCCAGCGCGTTCGCGATCGTGCCGTCGGTGTCGTGCGCGAGGCGCGGGTCCACCTCGAGGGACACCCGGCCGTCTTCGCCACCGGTGGTCTCCCAGGTGCCGCTGAAGACGTCGCACGCCTGCTGGACGTCCGCCACGGTGATCTCCCGTACGGCCTCGTCGACGGACGCGCCGCGCTCGGCGAGCCCCCGCACCTGCTCCGCGTAGTCGTCCGCGTCCGCGAGGGCGCCCGCGAAGGTCGTCGGGTTACTGGTCACACCGACGACGGAGCGTTCGGAGATCAACTCGGCGAGTCCGCCGGAGGTGAGCCACTGGCGCGACAGGTCGTCGAGCCAGATCGACACTCCCGCCGCGCTGAGCTCCTGCAACCGGTCGGCGGTCATCGGAGGTCCCTCCGTGTGTTCGGGTGCGATCAGTGCGTGGCGGCGCCCAGGGTGCGGCGCGCCGCCTCGATGACGGCCTCGGCGGTGAAACCGAACTCGCGGAAGAGGGTCTGGTAGTCGGCCGAGGCGCCGAAGTGCTCGAGCGACACGATCTCCCCGGCGTCACCGGTGAACCGGTACCACGGCTGCGCGGTGCCGGCCTCGACCGCCACCCGCGCCCGCACCGAGGGTGGCAGCACCTCGTCGCGGTAGGCCTGGTCCTGCTCGTCGAACCACTCGACGCACGGCATCGAGACGACCCGGGTCGACACCCCGTCGGCCTCCAGGACCCCGCGCGCCTCGACGGCGAGCTGCAGCTCCGAGCCGGTCCCGATGAGCACCAGCTCGGGGATGCCGGAGGAGGCCTCGGCCAGCACGTACCCGCCGCGGGCCACGCCCTCGCTCGAGGTGCCCTCCAGGGTCGGCACGCCCTGCCGGGTCAGGGCCAGACCGGAGGGACCCTCGGGCCGCTCCAGCGCAGCCTTCCAGGCCGCCACCGTCTCGTTGGCGTCCCCGGGCCGTACCACCGACAGGCCCGGCATGGCCCGCAGCGCGGCGAGGTGCTCCACCGGCTGGTGGGTCGGCCCGTCCTCGCCCAGCCCGATGGAGTCGTGCGTCCACACATAGATCACCGTGGACTTCATCAGCGCAGCCAACCGCACCGCTGGCCGCATGTAGTCGCTGAAGATGAGGAAGGTTCCACCGTAGGGCCGGGTCGGGCCGTGCAGCGCGATCCCGTTCAGGATCGCGCCCATCGCGTGCTCACGAACGCCGAAGTGCAGGGTGCGGCCGTAGGGGCGCGCGGCGAACATCTTGGTCGAGATGGACTTGGGCCCGAAGGACCCCTCGCCCTCCATGGTGGTGTTGTTGCTCTCGGCGAGATCGGCCGAACCGCCCCACAGCTCGGGCAGCCCCGGGGCCAGCGCAGCGAGCACCTGGCCCGAAGCCTTGCGGGTCGCCATCCCCTTCGCGTCGGGCTCGAACGTGGGCAGCGCCTCGGCCCACCCGTCCGGCAGGGTGCGCCCCAGCATGCGGTCCAGCAACGCCTTGCGGTCCGGCTCCCGCCGCGCCCAGTCGTCGAAGCTCTCCTGCCACTGCGCCTTAGCCCGCTCGCCACGCTGCA
>JALYQB010000243.1 GCA_030856045.1 Actinomycetota bacterium | reverse complement strand
GTCGAGAGTCGCCGCGATCTGAAGATTCATGCCGGGGAATCCGACCTTGCCCGAGAACAGATCTGGAACGTCATGCCAGTCCCACGACGGACAGACAGTGCCATCGACCAGCACGGTTCCGCCCCCGGCGATCTCGCGAGGAGCCGGCACGACGCCGGCAAGGACGTCGCCGATCAGCGGCCGAAGCAGGTCCCAGCGACGACTGACCGTAGGCTGACTGACCCCAAAAATTGCGCCCGCGAAGTCCTGTGTGATGTTCTTCCGCAGCAAGCTCACCACCATCGCCACCGAACGAAACAACCCCAACGCGATGGGCCGGCCTCGGGAGACGAACTTGTCACTGCATTCCGTGTGCAGCCGCACCACCAGATCGGTGAGTTGCTCGTCGTCCAGTCCTGTCATAGCCTGGTAGCGCAACAGCTCTTCCAACTTTCTTCTCGATGTTTGGCTGACAGCGAGAGAAGACAGGAAGAGCTGTTGCACCTCAAGCGCGACACGCACTTATGAGCATATGGTGATTCAAGTCACAAGGTCACCGACACATCCGAAGGAGAAGGAGTGGTGACCGTCATCAAATTAGACTTGTGAATAAGCCTCCCGGTGCGGCCACCGCCTTCGAGCAGCTGCTCACCGACTATCTGCGGGTCCTGGGACCCGACCACCCCCACACCCTGACCACCCGCAGCAACCTCGCCTACTGGCACAGTAAGGCAGAATGATCAGATGGGATCGTACTGATCGGAATCAGCGACTCGACGCGGTGACGCCACATTCCCGGCCGGCCCGAGTACTGGGTGGTGACGGCGAAGGGGTGCAGGGAATCGCGTTCCCGATCAGGGCCGGTATGGTACGCGGTATGGTACGGGCAGGTGCAGCCAAATCGTGCGGGCGCGCATGAACACGATCGGCAAGGGGGGAGGGCCAGGTTGTTTACTCTGTTAACCACCCACGTTTCACGCGACTGGTCGTAGGTCTGACTCGCCGTCGTTTGGTCATGACTTAGGATGGCGCTGTACAGAATGAGGTCGTGCACGTACACCCCGTGATCGCCCAGAGAGGAGGAAAAGTGGGTTTAGCATCCCCCTCGAACCGCATCGAGACTCAGACCTCCGGAAGTGTGCCGTGTCGTTGAGTTGAAGAAATCCATGATCGTCAAGGCAGGGGACGCGGTGGTAAACCCAGTATGTTGCCTGAAGGCGAGAAGAAGGACCTACATGTTGAACTGACCTGCGAGTAGGAAGCTGACCGAGTTTAAACGATTTTCGCAGAGCCTGCCGCTGCTCAACTTCCGGAGGTCTGAGGCTGGGCCTACAGCTTACCTGGCGACGACTGACCGGCCTGCTATTGCGGGCAGATGTTCCTTCTGGCCAGCTCAACGACCTGCGCCGCCTGCGCCTCATTGATCGTGGCGTTGCCGCCGGAGAGCCGTTGCACCGTGTTGCCGATGACCGTGGCCTCGTCCGTGCCCTGGGCGATGTCGAGACAGATGTTCGTCGCCCGCCTGATGGCCCGGTCCTCGTTGACCGTGAGGCCGGGGTCGATCTCCGTCAGCCCAGCGAGGTAGGGAGCGCGGGCGTCGGCGGGCACCTCGTCGGCAGTGAGGACGCCCGGCGAACCCGGTGCCACCGACGGCGCCGCCGGTGCCGGGGCGGTGGTGGTTGGGGTGGGCTCGCTTGACCCGCACGCGGTGAGGACGGCAGTGGCTGCGAGGACTGTGATCAGCAGCAGCGGGCGGAAGCGCATGGCGGGCGATGCTATCGGCAGCGCAGAGGTCAACCTGCACACCCCCGTGCCCCGGGGCGGTGGCGAAGTTCGGGGAGGATCAGCCGGTGCCCAACTCGTCCGAGGTGTCCGAGCTCTCTGGCGCCTCTCACACTCGACCACCTGACGCGGTTGGCCGAACTCGCCCGTGTCGACCGTGAGGACCGGTTCACACGTTGGTCCGCTGGCAGTGTCGGTCACATCGCATCATCCATCGGCGCTCGCACGATCTCGTGCATCGGGCAGTCCTCGTGGATCACGACGATAACGTGTCCGTCGGCCCGCTCAGCCGACAGGAAGCCCGCCTGAATATTGGTCTCGAATCGACACAGACAACCGTGACGATGCGCTTGAGGGGTGCCCGGTTGGGTCACGGGCACCGTGAACCTCACCGTTACCTCTTGGCGGGAATCATCCATATGTCTCCCTCATCAGGATCGCGCCGTGGTCACGAAGGTGGTGATCACGGCAGGATACCCGTGTGCGCGGACGTCCATCTCGTAGCCAGCGATGTCGTGCTCCTCGTGGCCGTCGCGCTTCACGGCGTCGACGAGCAGCTGGCGAAGCTCCTCCCAGTTCTTCGGGTCGGCATCCGCCGTCACCTCGCTGACCTCGAACCGGTCCCGCCGAATCCTCAGATCGAGTAGTTGCCTCCCCATCCCCATCCCTGCCCGCTCGCCACCGGGCATTGTGTCCGGCTCCGGGTCCGGAGATGTCGTCTCGACGGCTGGCGCAGCGATCGTGGCGCGGCCACCGGGCGCCGGCACGACGAGGCCCCAGGCAGCGAGCAGCTGCCGGGCGCGGTGCGCGGTGCTCACGGCAACGCCGTACTCGGCGGCCAACGTCTTCACCGACGGCGCCGGCGCACCAGCCGGCAGCGCCCCGGTGAGCACCGCGTCACGCACCGTCGCAGCGATCCGTTCGTACGGGCTCCGCGGATCGGTCTTGGCCCGTTCGACGTGCGATACCGGCGCCTGGCGGACGGGCATCGCAGCGCCGATCCCCTTCGCGGCCCGCTGGTCTGCCTCGGACACCCACGCGGCGTAGGCCCTGAGGGTGGTGGTCCCTCCCCCACCGTGGCCGAGCCGCCCGGCCACGGTGCGGATGTCGACTCCGGCGGCGATCAGCTCGGTGGCCGAGTAGTGCCGCAGCTTGTGGAACGTCGTGTCTACCCCCAACCGCGAGACCAGGCGGTCGTAGCGCTGGGTCAGCGAACTCGGTGCTAGAAGCCGCGCACCGTCCAGCTCGGGGGAGAACACGAAGGCGTGGGGGGCCAACACGGCGCCGACCGCGGCCGCCCGCTCGGTGCACCGGTCGCGGTGCTCGGCCAGTACAGCGACGGTTTCGACGTCGAGCGCGATGCGGCGCTGCTGGTGGTTCTTGAGGTCACCCTCGGTCCAGCCGGCCTCGCTGTGGCTGATCCCGCGGCGCAGCCACAGCACTGCCCGGCCCTCGCCGAGCGCGACGTCGCTCCACCGCAGCGCGCACAGCTCGCCGCGCCGGGCGCCCGTGGTCATGGCCACCCACAGCAGGGCACCCCAGTCCGGATCGCGCAGGGCCTCGGTGACGATGCGGGCCGCGGCTTCCGGGCTCGGCGGCTGTGGGTTCGGCGTCGGCGCCGCCGGTGGCTCTGCCTGCGAGCAGGGGTTGCCGGCAATCCACTTCCAGCGCACCGCCCGTTTGAACGCCCCGGACAGCAGGAAGTGCACGTGCCGTACGACGGTTGGACTGAGCGGGAGGCACCGGTGCCGGCGGCACCGGTCGTCGCACTCGTGCGGCCGTGTTGTGCGGTGCTGCACCTTGGGCCGTCCGGTGCAGTGGTCCCGGCAGCGGCGCAGCTCGGCGTAGAGCGAGTCGAGGATCTCAGCGTCCACGGCGGCGACCTTCTCGGTGCCGATCAACGGGACGATGTGCTTGCGCGCGTAGCCGCGGTACAGCTCCCGGGTGCGAGGCGCGCGGTCGAGCTGGTCGACGTAGCGTTCGACCAGCTGCGCGACAGTGGCGCTGGTGCGCGGGTTGCGCCGCTCCGCTACCTCACGCACGAGTCGCTCACGGACGGTCTCGGCCCGGATCGCCAGACGAGGACCTGCCGGGACGGTCTCCTTGAGGTAGTGGCGGCGTTTGCTCACCGGGTCGATCCCGGCGTAGACGCTCACGCGAAGCGCGCCGCTGGGCAGCTCCTCGATGCCTCCGCGATCACGTCCTCGCGCCCGCCGGGTGGCCGTCACGGAGCCGATGCTAGCTCACTCGCACCACGCACGGCACCACGCCGGGGCCAGTGAGGAGACGACTAGAGGTAAACAAGCTGGTCAGTGCTGGTGGGCGCGGCAGGGTTCGAACCTGCGACCCCTCGCTTGTAAGGCGAGTGCTCTCCCGCTGAGCTACGCGCCCGGCCCGCCGGGGCCGCGGAGGGCCACGGCGGCGGGTCAGGTGGGCAGGGCGGCGAGCGCCTGTTTCCAGGCACCCTGGTCGCGCGCCTCGCCCGGCTCGTTCATCTCCGCGAAGCGGACGACGCCGTCGGTGTCGACCAGGAACGTGCCACGGTTCGCGATGCCGGCCCGCTCGTTGAAGACCCCGTAGTCCTGCGCGACCTTCCCGTGCGGCCAGAAGTCCGCGAGCAGCGGGAACCGGTAGCTCTGCTGCTCGGCGTACGCCTTGAGCGTGTACGCCGAGTCCACCGATACCGCGAGCACCTCGACGTCAGCATCCTGGAACTGCTCGAGGTCGTCGCGCAGCCGGCAGAGCTCGCCGGTGCAGACCGGGCTGAACGCGAGCGGGTAGAACACCATCAGCACACTCTTGCTGCCGCGGAACGACGACAGGGTCACCTTCTCGTTGTTCTGGTCGTTCAGAGTGAAGTCCGGGGCCTGGCTTCCGACCTCGACCGCCATCAGTTCTGCCTCTCGTCGACGTGCGGGCACCCGGAGGGGTGCCGCCACTCGAGCCTATCCGGACAGACCGGTACTCACCGCTTGGACTTGACGGCCCTCGGGGACACGAGGCGCGCACCGGCCCAGTGCTGGCCCAGGCTGACGTTGGACGTCTGGGAGAGCCCCGCGGTCGAGGCGGCCTCCGCGATGTCGGACGGTTCGACGTGCCCGTCACGACCCGTCTTCGGCGAGCAGACCCAGACGATGCCGTTGTCGGCGAGCGGCGCGATCGCCTCCATGAGGGCGTCGGCCAGGTCACCGTCGTCGTCGCGCCACCACAGCAGGACCACGTCCACGATCTCGTCGGAGTCCTCGTCGACGATCTCGCTGCTTGCCTGCTCCTCGATCGCGGCGCGCACGGCTTCGTCGACGTCGGAGTCCCAACCAAGCTCCTGGACCACCATGCCCGGCTTGATGCCGAGCCTCTCGGCGACGCCCGCCTTGGCGGCGTCCCCCTCGGCGGCGACCACGGTGCGTTCCTCCCCATAGCTCGTACCCGGCGCCCGGTGCGCCGAGCTTCGTCCGGTGCCGTCAAGCGAACACTGCCCCGCGCCCCCGACGCAACTGCGAGGCAGGACACGCCGATCTTGCACCTCGGCGATTCCGCGGCGCGGAGGGCGCACGGCACACCGGACCGGGAGGGAGGACGATGGGTCAGGAACGGGTCCCGCTCGGCACCCACGTCGGGTCGGGCACCTGCGCATCAGCCAACGACCGAGGCGAGGAGACCCCTTGGCCACGCAGAGCGAGCGTCGCCCCGAGCGCGTCCGGGTCATCCGCGACGGGTTCGCCGCGCACCTGCCCGACATCGACCCCGACGAGACCAGCGAGTGGCTCGAGTCGTTCGATGCCGCCCTCGACCACGGCGGGCAGCAGCGCGCGCGGTACCTGATGCTGCGGTTGTTGCAGCGGGCCCGGGAGCGCAACATCGGCGTCCCTTCGCTGACCAGCACCGACTACGTCAACACCATTCAGACCGAGAACGAGCCCTGGTTCCCCGGCGACGAGGAGACCGAGCGACGCTACCGGGCGTGGATGCGGTGGAACGCCGCGATGATGGTGCACCGCGCGCAGCGCCCGGGGGTGAGCGTCGGCGGCCACATCTCCAGCTATGCGTCCTCGGCGGCGCTCTATGAGGTGGGCTTCAACCACTTCTTCCGCGGCAAGGACCATGCCGGGGGCGGTGACCACCTCTACATCCAGGGCCATGCCTCCCCCGGCATCTACGCCCGCGCGTTCCTCGAGGGGCGGCTGACGGCGACGCAGCTCGACGGCTTCCGGCAGGAGCGCAGCCACGCCGGCCCGGGTGGCGGCCTGCCGTCCTATCCGCACCCACGGCTCATGCCGCACTTCTGGGAGTTCCCGACGGTGTCCATGGGTCTCGGCCCGATCAACGCGATCTTCCAGGCGCGATTCAACCGCTACCTGCACGACCGCGGCATCACCGACACCACCCAGCAGCACGTGTGGACGTTCCTCGGCGACGGGGAGATGGACGAGCCGGAGTCGCGCGGCCAGATCCAGGTGGCGGCCGCCGAGGGACTCGACAACCTCACGTTCGTCGTCAACTGCAACCTGCAGCGCCTCGACGGTCCGGTGCGCGGCAACGGGAAGATCATCCAGGAACTGGAGTCGTTCTTCCGCGGCGCGGGCTGGAACGTCATCAAGGTGATCTGGGGCCGCGAGTGGGACGCTCTGCTGCACGCCGACAAGCAGGGCGCGCTCGTCAATCTCATGAACACGACTCCGGATGGGGACTACCAGACCTACAAGGCGAACGACGGCGGCTACGTCCGGGACCACTTCTTCGGCCGCGACCCCCGGACCAAGGAACTCGTCAAGGACCTCTCCGACGCCGAGATCTGGAACCTCAAGCGCGGCGGGCACGACTACCGCAAGGTCTACGCGGCGTACAAGGCCGCGGTCGAGCACCACGGCCAGCCGACCGTCATCCTCGCGAAGACGATCAAGGGCTACACCCTGGGGCCGAGCTTCGAGGGACGCAACGCGACCCATCAGATGAAGAAGCTGACGCTCGACGACCTCAAGCTGTTCCGGGACTCCCAGCGCATCCCGCTCACCGACGCGCAGCTCGAGGAGGACCCCAAGCTCCCGCCGTACTACCACCCCGGCGAGGACGCCCCGGAGATCCGCTACCTGTGCGAGCGGCGCCACGCGCTGGGGGGCTTCCTGCCCGAACGACGCACCCGGGCGAAGGCCCTGGTGCTGCCCGGCGACGACGTCTACGGCGCGGTGCGCAAGGGCTCGGGGAAGCAGGAGGTCGCGACGACGATGGCGTTCGTGCGGCTGCTGCGCGACCTCGCGAAGGATCCCGAGATCGGGCCGCGGTTCGTGCCGATCATCCCGGACGAGGCCCGGACGTTCGGCATGGACTCGATGTTCCCGAAGCAGAAGATCTACAACCCGCACGGTCAGCTCTACACCTCGGTCGACGCCGAGCTGTTGCTGGCATACCGGGAGAGCGAGCAGGGCCAGATCCTGCACGAGGGCATCAACGAGGCCGGCTCCACCGCCTCGTTCACGGCTGCGGGCACGTCGTACGCGACGCACGGCGAGCCGATGATCCCCGTCTACATCTTCTACTCGATGTTCGGATTCCAGCGCACCGGCGACGGGCTGTGGGCCGCGGCGGATCAGATGACGCGCGGTTTCCTGCTCGGCGCCACCGCGGGCCGCACCACTCTCACCGGTGAGGGGCTGCAGCACGCCGACGGGCACTCGCAGCTGCTCGCGGCGTCGAACCCGGCGGTGGTCGCCTACGACCCGGCGTACGGCTTCGAGATCTCCCACATCGTCAAGGACGGGCTGCGCCGGATGTACGGCGATACCGGCCCCGACGGCGCGGGCGAGAACGTCTTCTACTACCTGACCCTCTACAACGAGCCCTACCCACAGCCGCCGGAGCCCGACGACCTCGACGTGGACGGCCTGCTGCGCGGGCTCTACCGCTACGCGACGGCGCCCGGCACGGACGGACCGCGGGTACAGGTCGCCGCCTCCGGGGTGGCGATGCCGTGGGCACTGCAGGCGCAGCAGCTGCTGGCAGCGGACTGGGGTGTGCAGGCCGACGTATGGTCGGCGACGTCGTGGAACGAGCTGCGCCGCGAGGCCGTCGAGTGTGACCGCGACAACCTGCTGCACCCCGCCACCGAGCCGCGGATCCCGTACGTCACCCGCGCCCTCGAGGACGCCGCGGGACCGTTCGTGACGGTGTCCGACTGGATGCGGGCGGTCCCGGATCTGATCCGGCCGTGGGTGCCGACCGACATGCTCACCCTCGGCACGGACGGCTTCGGGTTCTCGGACACCCGCCCGGCCGTACGGCGTCACTTCCTCGTCGACGCCGAGTCGATCACCGTGGGTGCCCTCGCGGCCCTCGCCGAGCGCGGCGAGGTGGAGCGCTCGACGGTCGCCGAGGCGGCGCGTCGCTACCGGATCGACGACCCCGCGGCCGCGGGACCCCAGACGACCGACGCCGCCGATGCGTAACCCGTGAGTGGCGTTGCGAGTCGGGGCTCGCAACGC
>JALYQB010000237.1 GCA_030856045.1 Actinomycetota bacterium | reverse complement strand
ACGTACTCGCCGGGAACCCCTGGCCTGACGGGCACGCTGGGCCTCGGCTCGTCGAACCCGGGGTCGAGCCAGACCTGCACCCCGGCTGCGGTCGCCACCTACTGAGTCATCAGTACTGAGCGATGCGCTCGGATTGACCGGGGGAGGGTCGGCGACGAGCCGCCCCTCCCCCGGCTCTGTACGTCACGAGTTTTCATGTAGTGGCCACTACCACGTCATGTGGACGCGACGAAGCGAAGGGAACACGACGTGGAGGCGGCGTTCATCAGCTTTCGGGAACTGGACCTGCTCGTCGGTGAGGTGCTGCCCCAGCGGGTGCTCCTGTCCACCATCAGCGATGTCATAGGAAGCGGCGTCATCTATGCCGGCGCACCGAACGAGATCTGTAGCGACGACGGCGGCGGTCTTGACATGGACCCGGCCCAAGCTGCGGTCGACACCCTCGACCACCTGATGACCCCCGCCCACCCCGGCGGGACTGAACCTGTCCCCGACCATCCCCAGGTCACCCCCACTGGCGACGACGCCGGCTCCGGTGAGACTGAGCCGATCCCGCTCCCGAACCCGGTCGGCGAGGGAACCGCGGACGACTACGCCTGCCAGGCCACATAGCCGCCGGACGACCCCGGGCTGCCGGCACCCGGTCCCGCACCACCTCCCAGCACGCCACCGAGCCGGTATCGGCTGGTCCGGTCGCGGGGCCATCAGACAGGGCCGGACGCCACCGGACACCATACGATCGGCCCCCTGACCTGTTCTTGCTGGTCAGGGGGCCGATCTCGCTGGTGTGGCGGGTCCAGGATTCGAACCTGGGAAGGCTAAGCCGACGGATTTACAGTCCGCTCCCATTGGCCGCTCGGGCAACCCGCCTGGGTGGCCGTGCGTTCCCGGCCGCTGGCGAGGATACACACCCCGGACGCCGCGGGCCGACACGGGACCGGGCGGTAGGGTCGGCGTCCCGACCAGCAGGAGGTGGAGGCGGTGGCGGACCCGTCGTTCGACGTCGTGAGCAAGGTCGATCGGCAGGAGGTCGACAACGCGGTCAACCAGGCGGCCAAGGAGCTGTCCACCCGCTTCGACTTCCGCGGCACGGGGGCGAAGGTCGCCTGGTCGGGCGAGGCCGCGGTCACGGTCGAGGCCGAGACCGAGGAGCGCTGCCGGGCAGCGGTGGACGTCCTGCAGGGCAAGCTCGTGAAGCGCGGCATCTCGCTCAAGTCGTTCGAGGTCGAGCACCCCGCGCTGTCGGGCAAGGTCTACCGGACCACCGGCACGGTTCTGCAGGGCATCAGCCAGGACAAGGCCAAGGAGATCGCCAAGGCCGTCCGCGACGAGAAGCTCAAGGGCGTGCAGGCCCAGATCCAGGGCGACCAGCTTCGCGTGTCGGGGAAGAAGAGGGACGACCTGCAGGCGGTGATCGCGTTGTTGAAGAACCGCGACTTCGGCGTGGCGCTCCAGTTCACCAACTACCGCTAAGCGACCATCTCACCAGGGCGTACCCCGCTCACTCCGCGTCTGACCTGCGCTGAAACCGTTGGCGAGCGTTGGCACTCGTTGACCGTCTGCGAACGTTTTGCGGACAATCCGCGAACAGGCAGTCGATCACTTAGGCCACTGTGGATGGCTAGACAAGATCACTCGCCGCACCTTACGTGTGCCCCTTCGCGGCCGTTGGAAGTCGCGCTCGAGCCGTTCTCGCGTGCCCACCCGGTCGCGGTGGTGCGGCACCGGTTCGCTGGACTCGCCTCCCACCCATCCGCACCCGCGGCGGCATCGACCACCGGCGGCTACCCGGACGCGCCTCGCGTCGCGCCTCCGAGCGCCCCGCACCGCCAACCGAGCGCGGCCAGCCCGGCCGGGTCAGTCCGAGCGTGTCCCCGAGGTGGCGGAACTCCTGGGCCTGCCGCGCGGCCGCGGGGGCAGCCATCACCGCCCAGGCGTGCGCGATGTAGACGACCACCGCGACCCGGTAGGAGTCATCCCACTGCGTGGTGCGTGCCGCCTGGCACACTCCTCGGCGGCGGTCACGCTCGACACGTACACGCACCTACGGCCGGACTCGGACGGCAGGATACGCGAAGCGGTCGAGCTGGCGCTCTCGGCCGTTGCGGACACGGCGCGGACAGCCGGGGAGTGATGGGAGCGTCTAAGCAGGTCAGGAGGGGTGAATGGTGATCGTCCGGCGGTACACCGACGACCGGTGAGGGGGATCGTCCTCGCGGGGGGCAGCGGCAGCCGGCTGCACCCGCTCACCCTCGCGGTGTCCAAGCAGCTGCTACCGGTCTACGACAAGCCGATGGTGTACTACCCGCTGTCCGTGCTCATGCTCGCCGGTATCCGGGAGATCCTGGTGATCTCCACCCCGACTGACCTCCCGCTGTTCCGCAGGCTGCTGGGCGACGGCTCGGCGCTCGGGCTGTCCCTCTCCTACGCTGAGCAGGCCGAGCCGAACGGCCTGGCCGAGGCGTTCGTGATCGGCGCGGACTTCGTCGGCGCCGAGGACGTGGCCCTCGTCCTCGGCGACAACATCTTCTACGGCCCCGGGTTCTCCGCGACGTTACGACACAGCGTCGCCGGGCTCGACGGCTGCGTGCTGTTCGGCTATCCCGTGAAGGACCCGCAGCGCTACGGCGTCGGCGCGGTCGACGCGGACGGGCGGCTCACCTCGATCGAGGAGAAGCCCGCGGTGCCGCGCTCCGACCGGGCCATCACCGGGCTGTACCTCTACGACAGCGGGGTCGTCGACGTGGCGCGTGGGCTCCGGCCCTCCGCACGCGGCGAGCTGGAGATCACCGACGTCAACCTGCACTACCTGCGCGAGGGCCGGGCCCGGCTCGTCGACCTCGGCCGCGGGTTCGCCTGGCTCGACACCGGCACCCACGACTCGCTCATCGAGGCGGGCCAGTTCGTGCAGGTCCTCGAGCACCGCCAAGGCGTCCGCATCGCCTGCCTCGAGGAGATCGCACTGCGGATGGGCTTCATCGACGCGCAGGCGTGCTACGCGCTGGGCGCCGCGCTCACCTCATCGCCCTACGGCGAGTACGTCATGGCCGTCGCGCGCGCGGGGGGCTGACCGAGCCGCGTGAACGGCACTTTCACTGCACCGGACGCAGTGAAAGTGCCGTTCACAGCGGGGGGTACTGACGGCCCGCGAGCTCCTCGAGCCTGCGGACACGGTCGGCGATCGGCGGGTGGGTGGAGAACCACCGCGCCGCAGCCTCGCCGGGCCGGAACGGGCTCGCGATCATCAGGTGCGACTGTGACGCGAGCGCGGGCTCCGGGCGCAGCGGCACGGCGCGCGTCCCGGCCTCCAGCTTCCGCAATGCGCTGGCCAGCGCGAGCGGGTCACCGGTGAGCTCCGCGCCCGACGTGTCGGCCTGGTACTCCCGAGACCGGCTCACCGCCATCTGCACGATCCCGGCCGCGATCGGCCCGAGCAGCGCGATGAGGAGCAGCGCAACGGGGTTCGGGCGGTCCCCGTCCCCACCACCGAATATCCCCGCGAACAGCGCGATGTTGGACAATGCGCTCACCATGCCCGCCAGGGCACCTGCGACGCTCGAGATGAGAATGTCACGGTTGTAGACGTGGGACAGCTCGTGCCCGAGCACGCCGCGCAGCTCACGCTCATCGAGCAGCTCCAGGATCCCGGTGGTGCAGCACACCGCGGCGTTGCGCGGGTTGCGGCCGGTGGCGAAGGCGTTGGGTGCCCGCGTGGGGCTGAGGTAGAGACGGGGCATCGGCTGGCGGGCGTCGGTCGCGAGCTCGCGGACGATGCGGTACATCGTGGGCTGCTCGGCCTCGGACACCGGCCGTGCGTGCATCGCCTTCAGCGCGATGGTGTCGGACTTGAAGTAGGCGTAGCCGTTCATTCCCAGCACCAGCACGAGCGCGATGAGCACCGCGCCGCGGCCGAACGGCAGCGCGATCATCACCACGAGTGCGCTCATGGCGCCCAGCAGCAGCGCGGTCTTCAAGCCGTTGACGTGCTTGTGCACTGCGGTCAGACCTCCCGATGTGCTCGGTCCCCCCGAGGCAACGCTCGGCAGCCGCCGAGGGTTCCGCGCCCGCCCAGTGGCAGGATCGCGAGCATGACGTCGCAGGTGCTCGTGGAACGCCGCGACAGCGTCGCGCTGCTCACCGTCTCCGACCCCGACCGGCGCAACGCGCTCACGCTCGACCTCTCCGACGAGCTCACCGCGGCCGTGCAGCGGTGCGAGCGCGACGAGTCCGTGGGCGCACTGGTGGTGACCGGAGCTCCCCCGGCGTTCTGCGCGGGCGGCGACCTCGGCGCCCTCGCCGACGCGGGTAAGGCCGGCAGCGACACCGACCTGCGCCGCATCTACCGGCCGTTCCTGGCCGTGGCGCGCTCGGCGCTGCCGACGGTGGCGGCCGTCAACGGGCCGGCGGTCGGCGCGGGACTGAACCTGGCGCTGGCGTGCGACGTGCGGCTGGCAGGCCCGGCGGCGCGGTTCGACGCGCGGTTCCTACAGCTCGGTGTGCACCCCGGCGGTGGGATGACCTGGCTGCTGCAGCGCGCCGTCGGCCCGCAGGCGGCGCGGGCCATGGTGCTGTTCGGCGAGGTCTGGGACGGTGCGGAGGCCGTCCGCGTCGGGTTGGCGCACCGCCTCGTCGACACCGCGGACGCAGGCGACGACCGCGGGCGGGCACACGACCTCGTCGTCGCGGCGGCGGTCGAGTTGGCGGCAAGGGCCGCCGCTGCGCCACGTGACCTCGTCACCACCACGAAGACGACCATGCGCGACACCGGGGCGATGACCGAGCACGCCCCCGCGATCGAGCGCGAAGTGGGCCCGCAGATCGCCTCGCTGGGTTCGCAGGCGTTCGCCGAGACCATCCGCCGCTCGCGCTGACGCCCTGTCAGCGCGGCGTGCTGTCAGTCCCTGGCGGCCTGCCACGGAGCGAAGCCCGCCGCCACTGCGTCGGCCTTGCGGGTCAGCCGGTGCGGGCGACGAGGTAGTCGGTGAGCGAGGACAGCGCGTGGCGGGCCGGGAAGTCCGGCAGCCCCGCCAGCTCGGTGCGGGCCGCCTCCGCGTACGAGTGCAGGGTCGCCATCGCCCGCTCCAGGCCGCCCGAGGCTCGCAGCAGCTCCAGCGCCTCCGTGACCAGCGCGTCGTCGGTCAGGGGTTCGGACAGCAGCTCGCGGAGCCGGTCTCCCGGCGGGCCGGGCTCCCCCAGCGCGTAGAGCATCGGCAGCGTGCGCACGCCCTCGCGCAGGTCCGTGCCCGGTGTCTTCCCCGACTCCGCGGCGGGCGAGGCGATGTCGATGATGTCGTCGGAGATCTGGAACGCGGTGCCGATGACGTCGCCGAACCGGCGCAGCGCCACGACCTGGTCCTCGGTGGCCCCGGAGAACATCGCGCCGAACCGGCCCGCGGTGGCGATCAGCGATCCCGTCTTCTCCGCCACCACCGTCAGGTAATGCTCGACCGGGTCCGCGCCCTCGGCCGGGCCCAGGGTCTCGCGCATCTGGCCCGTGACGAGCTCCGCGAACGTCGTGGCGATGATCCGCACCGCCTCGGGGCCGAGGTCAGCGACCAGCCGCGACGCGTGCGCGAACAGGAAGTCCCCGGTGAGGATCGCGACGGTGTTGTCCCACCGCTCGTTCGCGCTCACCGCTCCGCGCCGCATGGTGGCCTCGTCCATCACGTCGTCGTGGTAGAGCGTGGCGAGGTGGATCAACTCCACCACCGCGGCCGCCCGCACCACGTCCGCGGACCGCGCGGCGTCGCCCCCCGCCGCAAACTGCCCCGCGAGCAGGGTGAACATCGGCCGGAACCGCTTGCCGCCCGCGTCGATCAGGTGCAGCGACGTCTCGGTGAGAAAGCGGAGCTCACTCTGCACCTCGCGGTGCAGCAGGTCCTCGACCTCCGTGAGCCCCCGCTCCAGCGCGGTCCGCAGTTCGGGGTCGGCGAGTTCCACCCCGGCCACCCGGTCGTACGTCGACGGACTCATCGGCTCTCTCCGCCCCTTCAGGAGACGAAGCCTCCCAGCGAGGCCCAGTCCAGGGCGAACCCGGGCAGGACCCCCAGCAGGAGCGTCACGACGACGCCGAGCGTGATCGCCGCGGTCGTGAAGGCCCCCGGCACGCTGACGGTCGGGCCGTCGGCTGCGGGCTCGCTGAAGTACATCAGCACCACGACCCGAAGGTAGAAGAAGGCCGCCACCGCGCTCGCCACGAGAGCGATCACCACGAGCGGCGCCATGCCGTCCGCGAGCGCCGCTGAGAACACCGCGAACTTGGCGGTGAACCCACTGGTGAGCGGGATCCCCGCGAGGGCGAACAGCAGGAACGCGAACACCCCTGCGGTCAGCGGCGACCGCTGGGCCAGCCCGGCCCACTGCGACAGGTGGGTGGCCTCGCCCTCGGCGTCGCGCACCAGCGTCACGACGCCGAACGCGGCGAGCGTCGTGAAGCCGTAGGCCAGCAGGTAGAACAGCGTGCCGGAGAGCCCCTGCTCGGTCAGCGCGATCGCCCCGACCAGGATGAACCCGGCGTGCGCGACCGACGAGTACGCGATCATCCGCTTGACGTCGGTCTGCGTCAGACCGAGCACCGCGCCGATGACCATGGACGCGATCGCGATGCCCCAGAGGACACCGCGCCACTCCCAACTGGTGGCGTCGAAGCCGACGGTCAGCACGCGCAGGATGGCGCCGAACGCCGCCACCTTGGTCGCCGCGGCCATGAACGCCGTCACCGGTGTCGGGGCCCCCTGATAGACATCCGGCGTCCACGTGTGGAAGGGGCCCACCGATGCCTTGAACATGAGCCCGACGACGAGCAACGCGAACCCGCTGAAGAGCAACGTGTCCGACCGCAGGCTGCCGCCGGATGCCTCCGCGATGTCCGCCAGTTCGACCGAGCCCGCGTAGCCGTAGAGCAGCGCGATGCCGTAGACGAAGAACGCCGAGGAGAACGCGCCGAGCAGGAAGTACTTGAGGGCGGCCTCCTGGCTCAGCAGCCGGCGGCGCCGCGCCATCGCGCACATGAGGTACAGCGGCAGGCTCAGCACCTCGAGCGCGATGAACATGGTGAGAAGGTCGTTCGCCGCGGTGAAGACCATCATCCCGCTGAGGGAGAACAGGAAGAGCGGGAAGACTTCGGTCTGCATCTCGGACTCGACGGCGGTGCCGCCGGGGCCCGGGGTCGGGTGTCCCGCATGTTCCCGTTGGGAGCGGTCCTGCGCCGTGCCGGGTCGTACGGAGGCGTCGGCCGTGAACGCCCCGCCCGGCTCGACGGACCGGTCGGCGATGAGCAGCAGCGCGCCGAACCCCAGCGCCAGGAGCGTGCCCCACAGGAACAGCGCCGGGCCGTCCACCGCGAGGGTGCCCGCCAGCGTCACGACGTCGGCACGGTCCCCCGAGAGCTGCAGGCCGAGGGCGGCCCCCGCACCGGCCAGGGCCAGCAGCCCGAGGGTGACCTGTACGGCCCAGCGCTGGTGGCGCGGGAAGAATGCCTCGACGAGCACCGCCGCACACGCCGCGCCGAGCAGGATGAGCACGGGTGCCACCGCGCCGTAGTCGATGGGCGGCGCCTCGACCGGCTGAACCTGGGCCAGCACGTCCACCAGCACCATCAGTTTCCTCCCCGCACCGTGACGGGATCAGCCAGCCCGACCTCGCTCAACGTCGACGCGACCGAGGGGTTGATCACGTCCAGCACCGGCTGCGGGTAGAACCCGAGCACCAGGATCAGCACGATCAGCGGCGTGAGCACCGCCACCTCCCGCAGGGACAGGTCAGGGAACCGCGCCCGGGCCTTCGCCGCCGCGGCGTCCGGGTCGGTCGCGGCGCCCGGTCCGTCCACCAGCACGGCGGCACCGCGCAGCGGACCGGTCATCGTGCGTTGGTACACCCACAGGACGTACAGCGCGGCGAGGATGATCCCGGCCGTCGCCAGGATCGTGAACACCGGCTCCCGGGGGAACGACCCGATCAGCACCAGGAACTCCGAGACGAACGCGTTCGTGCCGGGCAGCGCCAGCATGGACAGCCCGGCGAGCAGGAACGTCCCTGCCAGCACGGGAGCCGGCGTCGCCACGCCGCCGTAATCGGCGATGAGGCGGGACCCGCCGCGCGCCATGAGCATCCCGATGACGATGAACAGCATCCCGGTGGAGATGCCGTGATTCACCATGTAGAGCACCGCACCGGCGTGTGCCTGCGTGGAGAAGGCGAAGACACCCAGCGCGATGAAGCCGAAGTGCGCCACCGAGGTGTACGCCACGAACCGCTTCAGGTCCGACTGCCCCACGGCGAGCAGGGCGCCGTAGAGGACGCCGACGACGGCGAGCACGAGCACCACCGGCGCCAGTTGCCGCGACGCGTCGGGGAACAGCGGGAGGCAGTAGCGCAGGAAGCCGTAGATACCCACCTTGTCGAGGACGCCCACGAGCAGCACGCCGGCGCCGACGGGGGCCTCGGCACCGGCGTCGGGCAGCCAGGTGTGCAGCGGGACCAGCGGTGCCTTGATCGCGAAAGCGAGGAAGAAGCCGAGGAACAGCCAGATCTGGGTGCTCTCCGGGATGTCGGACGCGATCGTCACGAGCGTCGCCCAGTCGAACGTCCCCTGCCCGAGCTCGTCGGCGCTCACGACGAACACCCCGATGACACTGGCGAGCATCACGAGGCCGCCGAGCAGCGAGTACAGGAAGAACTTGACCGCGGCGTACTGCCTGCGGGGCCCGCCGAACCGCCCGATGAGGAAGTACATCGGGACGAGCATGACCTCGAAGAACAGGTAGAACAGGAACACGTCGGTTGCCGCGAAGACGCCGATCATCATCGACTGCATGACGAGCAGCAGCGAGTAGAACCCCGCCGCCGTCCGGCCCTCGGGGAGCTTCTCCTCCCACGACGCTCCCATCACGACGGGGACGAGCACACCGATCAGCGCGATCATCACCAGCGCGATGCCGTCGACGCCGAGCGCGAACCGCGCCCCGAATGCGGGGATCCACTCGACGGACAGCGGGAGCTGCAGCCGGTCCCCGCCGGGGGTGAACGCGACCCAGGCGAACCCGGCGAGCACGAGCTCGCCGAGCGCGAACGTGAGCGCCGTGGCTTTGGCCACCGTGGGGAAGGACCGCATCGGCGCCACCACGAGGCTGCCGAGCAGCGGGAGCAGGAGCAGCACGAGCAGCACGAGGCCGCCGCCGGACACGTCACTCATCTACAGGCTCACCGCCAGCAGCATGGCGATCACCAGGACCGACCCTCCCAGCATTCCGAGGGCGTAGGAGCGCACGAACCCGGTCTGCACCCTGCGCAGCCGTCCCGAGGTCCCGCCCAGCAGCGCGGCGGTCCCGTTGACCAACCCGTCGACGCCCTTGTTGTCCACATACACCAGCGCGCGGGTGGCCCAGGTGCCGGGTCGCGCGACGAGCGCCTCGTTGATCGCGTTCGCGTACAGGTCCGCGCGGGCGGCGCGCACCGGCAGCGACACCCGTGCCGGGCGCTGAACCGGCACCCGGCGGCGGCCGACCACGAGGTAGGCCACCAGCACGCCCAGCGCGGAGATCGCGACGGTGAGCAGCGGCACCAGCTCGTGCGGGATCGGGCTCGCGTCGACGGCCATCTCGGCGCCCAGCGACGGCTCGAGCCAGCTCACCAGCCGGTCACCGGTGTAGAGCAGATAGCCCGCGCCGGCCGAGCCGACGGCCAGCAGCACCATCGGCAGCCACATGACCGCGGGCGACTCGTGCGGGTGGTACGCCTGGCCGTCACTCGTGCGCAGGTTCTGCCAGCGTTTCTCGCCGAAGAACGTCATGAGCACGAGGCGGGTCATGTAGAACGCGGTGAGTCCCGCGGCGAGCAGCGCGGCACCGCCGAACGTCCAGCCCTGCCAGCCGCCCTCGTCGAAGGCGGCCTCGATGATCGCGTCCTTGGAGTAGTAGCCGGACAGGAACGGGAAGCCGATCAGTGCGAGGTAGCCGAGCCCGAACGTGACGAACGTGATCGGCATGTACCGCGCGAGGCCGCCCATGCGGCGCATGTCGACCTCGTCGTGCATCCCGTGCATGACCGACCCGGCACCGAGGAACAGCCCGGCCTTGAAGAAGCCGTGCGTCAGGAGGTGCAGGATGCCGAACGCGTAGCCGGCGGGGCCGAGGCCCACCGCGAGGATCATGTAGCCGATCTGGCTCACAGTGGAGTACGCGAGCACCTTCTTGATGTCGTCGTACGCACAGCCGATGATCGCGCCGAGGAGCAGGGTGATCGTGCCGATGAGCACGACGATCAGCCTGCCGGTCTCGGTGAGGTCGTAGAGCGGGTTGCACCGGGCGATGAGATAGACCCCGGCGGTGACCATGGTCGCGGCGTGGATGAGCGCCGAGACGGGCGTCGGGCCCTCCATCGCGTCGGGCAGCCACGCCTGCAAGGGGAACTGGCCGGATTTCCCGCACGCACCCAGCAGCAGCAGGATCGTGATCGTCAGCATCGTCGCGCCGTCGATCTCGCCCGCGCGGGCGAAGACCTCGGTGTACCGGGTGGTGCCGAGCTCGCGGAACAACAGGAAGATCGCAAGCACCAGGCCGACGTCACCGACCCGGTTCATGAGGAACGCCTTCTTGGCGGCGGTCGCCGCGGACGGCCGGTCCGCGTACCACCCGATGAGCAGGTAGGACGCGAGGCCGACGCCCTCCCAGCCGAGGTAGAGCGTCACGAAGCTGTCGCCGAGCACCAGTACCAGCATCGCCGCGACGAACAGGTTGAACTGGCCGAAGAACCTGCGCCGGCCGGGGTCGTCCGCCATGTAGCCGATCGCATAGACGTGGATCAGCCCACCGACCCCGGTGATGAGCAGTACGAACGTCAGCGACAGCGGGTCGAGCCGGATCCCGTAGTCGACCTGGAGCGCGCCGATGCCGAACCAGGTACCGAGATCGAGCTCGCGCACCCGCTCCTGCGCGGACAGTCCCAGCGACTCGACGAACAGCGCGACACCGAGCACGAACGCGCCGAGCACCGTCAGACAGCCCAGGAGGTGGCCCCAGCGGTCCGTCCGGCGCCCGCCGACGAGCAGCACGAGCGCACCGACCGCGGGCAGCACGACGAGCAGCCACGCGTACCGGCCCAGGCCCTGCGCGGCCAGCACCTCAGGGGTCATGCCGCCCCACATCCCCGCTGGTCCACGCGCGTCCCCTTCAGTACTTCAGCAGGTTCGCGCCGTCGACCGAGGCCGAGCGACGCGTCTTGAAGATCGACATGATGATCGCGAGCCCGACCACCACCTCCGCGGCGGCCACGACCATGACGAAGAACGCCATGATCTGCCCGTCCAGCGTGCCGTTGATCCGGGCGAAGGTGACCAGCGTCAGGTTCACCGCGTTCAGCATCAGCTCGATGCACATGAACACCACGACGGCGTTGCGCCGCACCAGCACGCCCACCGCACCGACCGAGAACAGCAGCGCGGAGAGCAGCAGATAGTACGTCGGGGTCATTCGGGCGACACCTCGCCCGGCGGCCGCCCGATCGCCTCGTCGGCCGCCGCCTCCGGCCCGCGCAGCGCATGCGCGTCAGCCTGGTGCGCGGCGCCGCTGACGCTGAGGACGTCCGCCGCGAGGCTCTCCCGCGTGGTGGAATCGATGATCTCCGAAAGCGACTCCGGCGCCACCGAACCGTCGGGCAGCAGCGCGGGTGTCGCGACCGAGTTCGCCGTGGCGAACACCCCGGGCCCCGGCAGCGGGGAAGCCCGCTCGCCGCGGAGCCGGGCCTCCATCATCCCACGTTGAGTGGGGCGCCTGGCGCGGTCCCGGCTGGTGGACGCGAGCACCATCGCACCCACGGCGGCCGTGATGAGCAGCGCCGAGGTGAGCTCGAACGGGAAGAGGTAGTCGGTGAACAGCGACCGCCCGATGCTGTCCACGTTGCCACCGCGCTGGTTCTGGGCGGCGAGCCCCACCGGCGTGACGTCGGTGAGCGCGCGGCCGAGCGTCGAGGCCAGCAGCCCCGCGAGTCCGAGGCCTGCGACGAGACCCGCCACCCGCTGCCCGCGCAGCACCTCCACCACGGAGTCGGCGCTGTCCCGCCCCACCAGCATGAGCACGAACAGGAAGAGCATCATGATCGCACCGGTGTAGACGATGATCTGCACGAAACCCAGGAACGGCGCCTGCTGGACCATGTACAGCGCGCCGAGGCAGAGCATCGTCAGCACCAGCCACAGGGCGGAGTGCACCGCGCTGCGGGCGAACACCATCGCCAGCGCGCCGGCCAGTGCCAGCGGGCCCAGGATCCAGAACGCGACGGCCTCGCCGGTGCTCACCACGTCGACGGGCAGCGGCGCCTGCGCGAGGACGCCCGCGAGCGCGCTCACCGCTCCTCCCCGCCGACCGAGCCGGACTCCGGCTCGAGCGTGGGACCCCGCACGTAGTAGTCCTGCTCGGTGTCACCGAGCAGCATGGGGTGCGGGGGCTGCTCCATCCCCGGCAGCAGCGGGGCCAGCAGGTCCTCCTTGGTGTAGATCAGATCCCACCGGTTGTCGTCGGCGACCTCGTACTCGTTGGTCATCGTCAGCGCGCGGGTCGGGCACGCCTCGATGCACAGCCCGCAGCCGATGCAGCGCAGGTAGTTGATCTGGTAGATCTCGCCGTAGCGCTCACCGGGCGAGTATCGCTCGGTTTCGGTGTTGTCCCCGCCCTCGACGAAGATCGCGTCCGCGGGGCACGCCCACGCGCACAGCTCGCAGCCCACGCACTTCTCCAGCCCGTCCGGGTGGCGGTTGAGCTGGTGCTTGCCGTGGAACCGCGGTGCGGTGATCTTCTTGACCTCGGGGTACTCCTCGGTGACGACCTTCTTGAACATCGTCGAGAAGGTGACGCCGAAGCCCTTGACAGGATCAAACAGTCCCATCGGTGTCCTCCTCCTGGGAACCTGCGGCGACCGCGGCCGGAGTGCGCGACGTGCCGGGCACGACCGCGGTGCGGCGGCGCGGTGACTGCGGGACGACGAGGTCCAGCGGCGGCACCGGGTAGTCCGACCCTGCCGTGCGGACCTCACCCGCGTCGTCGTCCTTGGTCCGTCGGTCGGGCAGCAACAAGGCGACCACCACCAGCGCCGTGAGGAGCACGCCGCCTGCGACGAGGATCTGCGTGGTGGTGACGTCCGCGGCGCGCAGCGCCCGCGCCCCGGACACGAGGACGATCCACACGAGGCTGACCGGGACGAGCACCTTCCAGCCGAGCTGCATGAACTGGTCGTAGCGCAGCCGCGGCAGCGTCCCACGCAGCCACACGAACACGAACAGCACGGCCAGCGTCTTGCCGAGGAACCACAGCGGGGTCCACCAGCCGGTGTCCAGCGCACCGTCCGCGATGAGCGTCAGCGGCCACGGAGCGTGCCAGCCGCCGAGGAACAGGGTGGTCGCCATCGCGGAGACGGTGACGATGTTGATGTACTCCGCGAGGAAGAACAGCGCGAACTTCAGCGACGAGTACTCGGTGTGGAAGCCGCCCACGAGCTCGGACTCCGCCTCGGGCAGGTCGAACGGCGCGCGGTTGGTCTCCCCCACCATCGCCACGCAGAAGATCACGAAGCTCGGGAAGAGCAGGAACACGAACCACCACTGCTCGCCCTGCGCGGCCACGATGTCCGCCGTCGACAGCGAACCGGAGTACAGGACCACCGTGACCACCGAGAGTCCGAGCGCGAGCTCATAGGAGATCACCTGCGCCGCGGAGCGCAGCGCGCCGAGCAGCGGGTACGGCGACCCGGACGACCAGCCGCCGAGGACGATGCCGTAGACGCCGATCGACGAGCACGCCAGCACGACCAGGACGCCCACCGACAGGTCCGCCACCTGCAGCAGCGTCTGTTCGCCGAGGATCGACACCTGGCCGCCGATCGGCACCACGGAGAACGCGACGAACGCCGGGACCGCGGAGATCACCGGCGCCAGGAAGTACACCCACTTGTCGGCCAGGACCGGCCGGATGTCCTCCTTGAACGCCAGCTTCAGCCCGTCGGCGAGGGACTGCAGCAGCCCGAACGGCCCGTGCCGGTTGGGGCCAGGGCGGTGCTGCATCCGGCCGACCACCCGCCGCTCGAACCAGATCATGAACAACGTCATGACCATGAGCAGGCCGAACACCACGACCACCTTGGCCAACGTCAGCCAGAACGGGTCGTCGGCGAGCACCTCCTGCGGTGTCATGGCCGACCTTCCCCTTCGGGGCCACCGGCGGTGACCGTGACGACGGCGCCGTGACCCGCGCCCAGACTCGGGCGGACGGTAGCCGATCCGGAGTTCGCCGGGACCCACACCACCCCATCGGGCAGGTCCGCGGTGACCGCCGGGAGGCTCACCACTCCCCGCTCCGTGGCCAGGGTCAGCGGGTGGCCTGCCGCGAGCCCGAGGTCGGCCGCGGTCGACGGCGAGACCAGCGCCGCCACCGGCCGGGCAGTCCCCGCGAGGAACGGCTCGTCGTCCTGCAGCGACCCGTTGTCGAGCAGCCGGCGCCAGGTCGCGAGCACGGCCTGGCCTGCGCCGGGCTGCGGTGCGGGGGGCGGTGCGACCCGCGGGCCCGCGAGCCGGGAGCCATGGTACGGGCCCAGCGCGTCGAGGTCCGCGGCGGCCGCCGCCGGGGTCTGCGTGAACAGGTCGGCGTCCATCTCGACGGCGAGGGTGTCGAGCACCCGGCAGTCCGGCATCGCCCCCACCTGTCCGGAGATCGTGGTGCCGAAGCGACGCGGGCGGCCCTCCCAGTCGAGGAACGTCCCGGCCTTCTCGACCACCGGCGCGACGGGCAGCACGACGTCGGCATGGGCGGTGACGGCACTGTGCCGCAGCTCGAGGCTGACCAGGAAGCCGACCTTGGACAGCGCCCGTAGCGCGGCCGAGGGGTCGGGCAGGTCCTGCGGGTCGACGCCGCCGACCACCAACCCGGCGAGCGCACCCGACTCGGCGGCGGCGAGGATCCCGGACGTGTCGCGGCCGACGCGGGCGGGGACTCCCACGCCCCACGCCGCCTCGAGCTCCGCACGGGCCGCGGCATCGGTGACCGGGCGGCCACCGGGCAGCAGCGTCGGGCAGGCACCCGCCTCGAGGGCACCACGTTCACCGGCGCGTCGCGGCACCCACGCCAGCCGGGCGCCCGTGCGCTCGGCCAGCCGGGCGACGGCCGAGTACAGGCCGGGCACCTCCGCGGCCCGCTCCCCCACCATGACGATCGCACCGGCCGCGCGCAGCAGGTCCTCGTGCTCCGCGTCCAGCGCGTCGAGCACGGCGGGCTCGTCACCGGGGACGGCGCGGATCAGGGTGCCTTCGGTCTTGGTCACCGCCGGGGTCGTCCAGGTCCCGAGGTGCAGCACGCGGGCGCCGGCGTCACGGGCGGCCCGGCGCAGCCGCAGGAAGACGATCGGCGACTCCTCCTCCGGCTCGAACGCCACGCAGAGGACGGCGGGAGCCGCGGACAGATCCGCATAGCTGACTGCGTCTCGTGAGTGCTGTTGCGAGCCAGGGCTCTCATCGCCACTCACGGGGGCGGTGCCGACGACGTGGGCTGCGAGGAACTCCAGCTCCTCGGCGGAGTGCGCCCGGGCGCGGAAGTCGATGTCGTTGGTGTGCAGGGCGACGCGGGCGAACTTCGCGTACGCGTAGGCGTCCTCGACGGTCAGCCTGCCGCCGGTCAGCACGCCGACGCCGCGGTGGCGAGCGAGGGTGAGCCCGTCGGCCGCCGCCTGCAGCGCCTCGGTCCACGACGCGGGCTGCAGCTCACCGGCCGCGTCGCGCACGAGCGGGCGCAGCAGCCGGTCCTGCGCCCTCGCGTAGAGAAACGCGAAGCGGCCCTTGTCGCAGTTCCACTCCTCGTTGACCTCGGGGTCGTTACCCGCCAGGCGGCGCTGCACGGTGCCGCGGCGCCAGTCCGTTCGCTGCGCGCACCCCGAGGCGCAGTGCTCGCACACCCCAGGGGTCGAAACCAGGTCGAACGGGCGGGAGCGGAACCGGTACGCGGCGCTGGTGAGCGCACCGACCGGGCAGATCTGGATCGTGTTGCCCGAGAAGTACGACTGGAACGGTCGGTCGTCGGCCACCCCGACCTGCTGCTGGGCGCCGCGCTCCAGCATGTCGATGAAGGGGTCCCCCGCGATCTGCTCGGAGAAGCGGGTGCAGCGCGCGCAGAGCACGCAGCGCTCCCGGTCCAGCAGCACCTGCTTCGAGATCGGCAGCGGCTTGGGGAACGTCCGTTTCGTCTCGACGTAGCGGGAGTCCGCGCGCCCGTTGGACATCGCCTGGTTCTGCAGCGGGCACTCACCGCCCTTGTCGCAGATCGGGCAGTCCAACGGGTGGTTGATGAGCAGGAACTCCATCACGCCCTGCTGCGCCTTGTCGGCCGGCGCCGAGGTGTGCTGGGTCTTCACCACCATCCCGTCGGCGACGGTGACGCTGCAGGAGGCCTGCGGTTTGGGCATCGGCCGCCCACCCATCTCGACCTCGACCAGGCACTGCCGGCAGGCGGCGACCGGGTCGAGCAGTGGGTGGTCGCAGAACCGCGGCACGATGATCCCGAGGCGCTCGCAGGTCCGGATCACCAGCTCGCCCTTCGGGGCGTCGATCTCGCGGTCGTCGATCGTGAGCCGGACGTACCCCTCGGGCACGGGCCGGTCGTCGGTCGGCTGCGTGGTGCTCACGGTCATGGTGTCGACAGCGCTCCTGCCAGCTCGGCCTGCTGCCGCGGCCGCGCCACTGTCACGTCTCCTGGTTGCTCCTTGCAGAGGTCGAGGAACTCCTGCCGGAAGTACTTGATGCCACTGGTGATCGGGCTGGCGGCGCCGTCACCGAGCGCGCAGAACGACCGGCCGAGGATGTTGTCGCAGACGTCGACCATCATGTCGACGTCGGCGGGAGTGCCCTGGCCCGCGACCATGCGGCGCAGCACCTTGGCGAGCCAGAAGCACCCCTCGCGGCAGGGGGTGCACTTGCCGCAGGACTCGTGGTCGTAGAACTCGGTCCACTTCATCACGGCCCACGGCACGCTCACGGTCTCGTTGAAGATCATCAGCGCGGTGGTGCCCAGCATCGAGCCGGCCTCGGTCACGGCCTCGAAGTCCAGCGGGACGTCGAGGTGCTCGGCGGTGAGCAGCGGAGTGGACGAGCCGCCCGGGGTCCAGAACTTCAGCGGGATCCCGTCGGTCATCCCGCCGGCCAGCTCCAGCAGCGTCCGCAGGGTGGTGCCCAGCGGGGCCTCGTACTGGCCGGGGCGCTCGATGTGCCCCGACAGTGAGTAGATTTTCGGTCCGGGCGACTTCTCGGTGCCCATCGAACGAAACCAGTCCGACCCGCCGCTGACGATCGACGGCACGGTCGCGATGGTCTCCACGTTGTTCACCACGGTCGGCGCGGAGTAGAGCCCGGACGTCGCGGGGAACGGTGGCTTGAGCCGCGGCTGCCCGCGCCGACCCTCCAGCGAGTCGAGCAGCGCCGTCTCCTCGCCACAGATGTAGGCCCCCGCGCCTGCGTGCACGACGACGTCGAGGTCGAAGTCCGAGCCGAGGATGTCCTTGCCGAGGTAGCCCGCGGCGTAGGCCTCGTTCACCGCATTCTGCACCCGGCGGATGCAGTGCAGCGCCTCGCCCCGGACGTAGATGAAGCACGTGTTGGCGCGGATCGCGTAGCTGAGGATGACGGCGCCCTCGATCAGCGAGTGCGGGTCGGCCATCATCAGCGGGATGTCCTTGCAGGTACCGGGCTCGCTCTCGTCGGCATTGACCACGAGGTACTTCGGCTTGGCTCCGGCGCCCTCGGGACCCTGTGGGATGAAGCCCCACTTCATCCCGGTGGGGAAGCCCGCGCCGCCACGGCCGCGCAACCCGGCGTCCTTCACGAGCTGGATCAGCTGGTCGGGGTGCGCGGCGAGTGCGGTGCGCAGCGCGGTGTAGCCCTCGAGCTGAGAGTAGGTGTCGATGCTCCACGACGACGGCGAGAGCCACCGGCGGGTCAGCACCGGCGCGAGCGTGCTGCGATCGGGCATGTCGCCTCCCATCACTTCTTCTCCGGAACCGCGGGCATCGTGACGTCATCGGGCATGGCAGGCGCCTGCCACCCGCGCTGCTCCGCCAGGCGTGCGCCGGCGAGGGTCTCCTCCGATGCGGACGGGCTGTCGACCGCGGCTCGCCACGCCTCGGCGTCGTCGACGAACCCGGCGATCTCCAGCTCCGCGGTGCGGAAGTCGGTCAGCGGCGCACCACGGCTGGGGTGGGGCCGCTCGCCGCGCTGCAGCGCTTCCACCAGCTCGGTGGCCGACTCGGGCGTCTGCTTGTCGTAGAACTCGTAGTTGACCTGCAGCACGGGCGCCAGGTCGCACGCCGCGAGACACTCGGCGTGCTCCAGGGTGATCGATCCGGGTGCGCCGGGCTCACCCGCGGTCTCGTCGTGGCCGACGCCGAGCAGCTCCGCCAGCCGCCCGTAGATGTCGTCCCCGCCGAGGGCGGCGCACAGCGTGTTCGTGCAGACGCTGACCAGGTGCTCCCCGCTGGGGGCGCGCTTGTACATCGTGTAGAAGGTCGCGACCCCGGTCACCTCCGCCGTGGTCAGACCCAGCTGCTCGGCGCAGAACGCGATGCCTGCCTGAGTCACGTGGCCCTGCACGCTCTGCACCAGGTGCAGCATCGGCAGCAATGCCGAGCGGGACTGCGGGTAGCGGGCCGCGAGATTCTGCGCCCGCGTCACCGTCCGCTCATCGAACACCGTGCCCGGATCGCCCGTTGCTGAGTCGGCGGGGAACACGTCCGGTTCGCCGGTCACGTTCATCCCCGCGAGCGGATCGTCGGTCACCGGTCCACCCCTCCCATCACGGGATCGATCGACGCCACCGCGGCGATGACGTCGGCGACCAGCCCGCCCTCGCTCATGGCCGGCATCGACTGCAGATTCACGAAACTGGGGTCCCGGATGTGCACCCGGACCGGCCGGGTGCCGCCGTCGGACACCAGGTGGTAGCCGAGCTCGCCGCGCGGCGACTCGATCGCCACGTACGCCTGCCCCGGCGGGACCCGGAAACCCTCGGTGACCAGCTTGAAGTGGTGGATCAGCGACTCCATCGACTGACCCATGATCTTGTTGACGTAGTCGAGGGAGTTGCCCATGCCGTCGGCGCCCACGGTCAGCTGCGCAGGCCAGGCGATCTTGCGGTCGGCCACCATCACCGGGCCCGGCTCCAGTTTGTCCAGCGCCTGCGCGATGATCTTCAGCGACTGGTGGATCTCCTCCACCCGCAGGACGTAGCGGGCGTAGCAGTCCGCATCGGTGGATGTGGGCACCTCGAAGTCGTACTCCTCGTACCCGCAGTAGGGCTCGACCTTGCGCAGGTCCCACTCCAGACCCGCGGAGCGCAGGATCGGGCCGGTCACGCCGAGCTGTAGACAGCCGTCGACGGGCAGGTAACCGACGCCCTGCAGCCGCTGCTGCCAGATGGGCTGCCCGGTGAGCATCTTGTCGTAGTTCGGCAGCCGGGAGTCCATGACCTTGATCAGGTCGCGGATCTTGTCGTCGGCGCCCTCGGGCAGGTCCTGGGCGAGCCCGCCGGGCCGGATGAACGCGTGGTTCATCCGCAGACCGGTGAGGAACTCCAGCACGTGCAGGACCTCTTCGCGCTCCCGGAAACCCGAGGTCATGGCCGTGAGCGCGCCGAGCTCCATGCCGCCGGTCGCGATCGCCACCAGGTGTGAGCTGATCCGGTTGAGCTCCATGAGCAGGACCCGGATCACCTGGGCGCGCCGCGGGGCCTCGACGCCGAGCAGGCGTTCGACGGCGAGGCAGTAGGCCGCCTCGTTGTGCAGCGGCGCCAGGTAGTCCGCGCGGGTCACGAAGGTGACGCCCTGGGTCCAGTTGCGGTACTCGCAGTTCTTCTCGATGCCGGTGTGCAGGTAGCCGATGACGCTGCGCGCCTGCGTGACGACCTCGCCCTCGAGCTCCAGCACCAGGCGCAGCACGCCATGGGTCGACGGATGCTGCGGGCCCATGTTGATGACGATCCGCTCGTCGTGCTGGCTGTCGTCGAGCAGCGTGTCCCAGTCACCGCCGGTGACCGTGTAGACGCGGCCCTCGGTGGTGTCGCGTGACGTGGCGGCGTACGGGTCCTCGGTGTTGCCGCCCATGTCACTGGTGGTGCCGCTGGCGCGGGTGTGCGCGTCGTCGGTGCTCACGAGTACGCCCTCCGCTGCACGGACCCGAGCCGGGATCTCGGCACCCTGACGGTCGTCGCGGGAATCGTCATGAGTACGCCCTCCGCTGGTCGGGCGGCGGGATCTCGGCACCCTTGTACTCCACCGGGATCCCGCCGAGCGGATAGTCCTTGCGCTGCGGATGGCCGTCCCAGTCGTCGGGCATGAGGATCCGGGTGAGCGCCGGGTGCCCGTCGTAGACGATCCCGAACATGTCGTATGTCTCGCGCTCGTGCCAGTCCGCGGTCGGGTAGACGGACACCACTGAGGGCAGGTGCGGGTCCGCCACGTCGACAGCGACCTCCAGTCGGATGCGCAGGCGGTAGGTCATGGACGTGAGGTGGTAGACGGAGTGCAGCTGCTGCGCGACCCCCGGTCCGTAGTCCACACCGGACACGCTGCTGCAGAGCTCGAAGCGCAGCCCGGGGTCGTCGCGCAGCGTCCGGCACATCGCGAGCAGGTGATCCCGCTGCACGTAGTAGGTGATCTCGCCCCGGTCCACGGTGACCTGCTGCACGGCCTCGGCGGGCACCCCGCGCTCGTCCATCACCGCGATCAGGTCGTCGGTGAACTCGTCGAACCAGCCGCCGTAGGGACGCTCGGCGGGCGGCGGCGCGTACGCGGGCAGCTCCACACCGCCGTAGCCCGAGGTGTCCCCGGAGCCCCGAACCCCGAACATGCCCTGCCGGGCGCGGCCCGCGACCACGCCGCCGCGGGACTCGTGCTCGGCCTGCTCGGCGGGCATCGTCGAGTCGGACGGCGGGCGCTGCTCCTCGAGCTCGTTCTGGGACGGGGTGGGCTCGTCTGCCATGTCGCTCACTGCTTCTCCGCACCGATGGCGCTGGAGCCCTTGGCCGCGCCCCGCGAGACCGTCGAGCCGTACGCCACCGAGGACGGCACCATCTCGGTGCGCTCCCCGCTCGCCGCGCGCAGCGCCGCGCGCTTCGGGCCCAGCGGCTCGTCCATGATCTTGGCGTGGAGCTTGAGGATCGAGTCGATGAGCATCTCGGGCCGCGGCGGGCACCCCGGCAGGTAGATGTCGACGGGAACGATGTGGTCCACCCCCTGGATGATCGCGTAGTTGTTGAACATCCCGCCGGATGAGGCACACACGCCCATCGAGAGGACCCAGCGCGGTTCCGGCATCTGGTCGTAGATCTGCCGCAGCACGGGCCCCATCTTGTTGCTGACCCGGCCTGCGACGATCATGAGGTCGGCCTGCCGCGGTGACGCGCGGAAGACCTCCATGCCGAAGCGGCCGAGGTCGTAGCGGGGACCGCCGCTGGTCATCATCTCGATCGCGCAACAGGCGAGGCCGAACGTCGCAGGCCACAGCGACGCCTTGCGGGTCCAGTTCACCAGCTTCTCGACGCTGGTCAGCAGGATGCCGCTCGGAAGCTTCTCTTCGAGACCCATCTGTCCGACCCTACTGTCAGTTCCAGTCCAGCCCGCCACGCCGCCACACGTAGGCGTAGGCGAAGCCGAGCACGGCGATGAACAGCCCGACCTCGACGAGGCCGAACAGCCCCAGCGCGTCCGCGGACACCGCGAAGGGGTAGAAGAAGACCAGCTCGACGTCGAACAGGATGAACAGCATCGCGGTGAGGAAGTAGGCGACCGGCATGCGGCCGGCACCCACCACCGGCTGCGGTGAGGGCTCGATGCCGCACTCGTAGGCGTCGAGCTTGGCCCGGTTGTATCGCCGCGGGCCGATGTAGGGCGCCACGCTCACGGACAACACCGCGAAGCCGGCGGCCAGGGCGAACATCAGCACGAGAGGGACGTAGGGCTGGAGCACTCGCGTCCCTTCCTTCCTCACTGACGGGGTGGTGGCCGACTGGGGAAACCCTACGGGCGGTAACGCCGCCGACCGCTGGTGAGGCGACCCTAACTCCGGGTCACACGCTCGGCGCCAGCCGCGTCATCGCGGTGATCACGCGGTCCATGGCGTCACCGTCCCTGGTGTCGTACAGGTTGGCAAGCATCTTGAGCACAAAACGCATCAACGTCGTCCGCGGGAGCCCGTACTTCGTCGCGGCCCGCATCACCGTGGGGTGCCCGATGAGCTTGCTGAACGCGTTGCCCAGCCGGAAGTAGCCGCCCAGCTCGTCGGAGAGGGCGGCGGGGTAGCGGCGCAGTGCGTGCTCGCGGGCCGCGCCCTGCGGGCGGGCGAGGGCCTGAACGGTGCACTCGGCGGCGATCCGCGCGGACTGCATGGCGTAGGCGATCCCCTCACCGTTGAACGGGTTGACCATCCCGCCCGCGTCGCCGACCAGGAGCAGTCCCTCGCGGTAGTGGGGAGTGCGGTTGAACCCCATAGGCAGGGCCGCGCCGCCGACCTTCCCGGTGGCGTTGCCCTCGCGGTAACCCCACTCCTCCGGCGTGCCGTCCAGCCAGGACCGCAGCAGCGCGCGGTAGTCGGTGCTGCCGTAGGCCTTCGACGTCGAGAGGATCCCGAGGCCGACGTTGGAGGTGCCGTCGCCCATCCCGAAGATCCAGCCGTAGCCCGGAAGGAGCCGGGGCGCTGCCGGGTCCGAGCGGTCCCACAGCTCCAGGTGGCTCTCGAGGTAGTCGTCGTCGGTGCGCGGGCTGGTGTAGTAGCGGCGCACCGCGACCCCCATGGGCCGGTCCTCGCGCTTCTGGATGCCCAGGCTCAGCGCGAGCCGCGCGCTCACCCCGTCGCACGCGAGCGTGAGCGGGGCGCGGTACTCGACAGCCTTCTTCTCGGGTCCGATCCTGCCCCGGACCCCGACGACGGCACCGGTGCGCTCGTCCGTCATCGCCTCGCCGACCGTGGTCCGCTCGTGCAGCCGCGCGCCGGCCTTCTCGGCGTGGCGCACGAGCAGCTCGTCGAAGTCCTGCCGGGGCCGGACGGCGCCGTAGGGCGGGGCGGTGGCGATGTCGGGCCAGTCGAGCTCGAGCGTCACCCCACCGCCGACGACGCGCAGGCCGCGGTTGTGCAGCCAGCCGGCCTCGGTGCTGGTGTCGATGCCGAGGTCGATCAGCTGCTTCATGCCGCGGGGGGTCAGCCCGTCGCCGCAGACCTTGTCCCGCGGGAACGTGGACTTCTCCAGCAGCAGCACGTCCAGCCCCGCCCGGGCCAGGTAGGCGGCGGCCGTGGACCCCGCGGGACCGGCACCGACGACGATGACGTCGGCGTCGGCGCTCTCGGACCGCCTGACCATGGGGCTCCTCGCTTGTGAATCGGTTCACGAACTGATGTCCGAGTGTAAAGGCTCACGACATCCGGGGCCCGCCTTCCGGGTCAGGGCAGGGCCTTGATGGCTCTGTGCAGCGCCACGATCCCGCCCGTCAGGTTGCGCCACGCGACGTCGTCCCAGCCGGCGTCGGCGATCACCCCGGCGAGCTCCCGCTGGTCGGGCCACGCCCGCACCGACTCCGCGAGGTAGCCGTACGCGTCCGGGTTGCTGCTGACCCGACGGGCCACCGCAGGCAGCGCGCGCAGGAGGTACTCGAGGTAGACGGTGCGCAGCGGGCGCCACGTCGGGGTGGAGAACTCGCACACCACGAGACGCCCGCCGCGCCGGGTCACCCGGCTCAGCTCGGCGAGCGCGGCGGCCGGGTCGGCGACGTTGCGCAGCCCGAAGGAGATCGTCACCGCGTCGAACGAGCCGCTCGCGAAGGGCAGCGCGAGCGCGTCGGCGCCGACGAGCGGCACGTCGCGATGCTTCCCGGCCCGCAGCATCCCGAGGGAGAAGTCCGCCGCGGTGCACCACGCACCGGAGCAGGCCAGCTCCGCCGTGGAGACCGCGGTGCCCGCGGCGAGGTCGAGCACCCGCTCCCCCGCGCGCAGCTCCAGCGCCCGGCGGGTGAGCCTGCGCCACCGTCGGTCCTGCGCGAAGGAGAGCACCGTGTTGGTGACGTCGTAGCGCCGGGCCACCCCGTCGAACATCGCCGCGACCGCGCGCGGGTCCTTGTCGAGTCCGGCTCTCGGCACGCCGCCACCCTACGTTCGCCGCTACCGCCCGGCGCCGAGCGCGCCCAGCATCCCGGCCACCGCCGCGGGCCACGGAAACTGCTCCGCGCGAGCG
>JALYQB010000223.1 GCA_030856045.1 Actinomycetota bacterium | reverse complement strand
GCCCCACTCGGCGTCGCCCTCGAGCGCCTTGAGCGCGGACACCCGCATGATCGGCAGGTCGTCACCCGGGAACTCGTAGTCCGAGAGGAGCTCGCGGACCTCGAGCTCGACGAGCTCCATGATCTCCTCGTCGTCGACCATGTCGGCCTTGTTGAGCGCGACGACGATGTAGGGCACGCCGACCTGGCGAGCCAGGATCACGTGCTCCTTGGTCTGGGGCATCGGACCGTCGGTCGCCGCCACCACCAGGATCGCGCCGTCCATCTGCGCGGCACCGGTGATCATGTTCTTGATGTAGTCGGCGTGACCGGGACAGTCCACGTGCGCGTAATGCCGCTTCTCGGTCTGGTACTCGACGTGCGCGATCGAGATCGTGATGCCCCGCTGCTTCTCCTCGGGCGCCTTGTCGATCATGTCGAACGCCGACGCCTCGTTGAGGGTGGGGTACTTGTCGTGCAGGACCTTGGTGATCGCCGCCGTCAGCGTCGTCTTGCCGTGGTCGATGTGACCGATGGTCCCGATGTTGACGTGCGGCTTGGTCCGCTGGAACTTCGCCTTCGCCACTGGTCTCGTCCTCCTGGACTCGTTTCTCTTCCGCCGGACCGGTCGGTCCTACTCGTGGCGGCATGCTGTCAGGGTTGCGCCCGCGGCTGCGCTGGGGGGCTACTCCCCCGTCGCCTTCGCTCGGTCCGCTGCTCGACTCCGGGGTCGCTCCGCTCCTCGCTTCGCTTCGATGCTCACTCCCCCGTCGCCTTCGCGACGATCTCCTTCGCGACGCTGGCCGGGACCTCGCCGTAGGAATCGAAGACCATCGTGTAGTTCGCCCGGCCCTGAGTCCGCGACCGGAGGTCACCGACGTAGCCGAACATCTCGGACAGCGGCACCAGGGCCTTCACGATCCGGGAGCCACTGCGCTCCTCCATGGCCTGGATCTGGCCACGGCGGGAGTTCAGGTCACCGATGACGTCACCCATGTAGTCCTCGGGTGTCGTGACCTCGACGGCCATCATCGGCTCGAGAATCACCGGGCCGGCCTTGCGGGCGGCCTCCTTGAGGGCGATCGAGCCGGCGATCTTGAAGGCCATCTCCGAGGAGTCGACCTCGTGGTACGCACCGTCGAGCAGGGTGAGCTTCAGCCCGACGAGCGGGTACCCGGCCAGCACGCCGTACTGCATGGCGTCCTGGGCGCCGGCGTCCACCGACGGAATGTACTCCCGCGGCACGCGCCCACCGGTGACCTTGTTATCGAACTCGTACAGCGCACCGTCGCCGGTGTCGAGCGGCTCGAGCCTGATGACCACCTTGGCGAACTGGCCGGAGCCACCGGTCTGCTTCTTGTGCGTGTAATCGAGCTTCTCGACCGTCCTGCGGATGGTCTCGCGGTAAGCGACCTGCGGCTTGCCGATGTTCGCCTCGACCTTGTAGTCGCTGCGCATCCGGTTGACGAGCACCTCGAGGTGCAGCTCACCCATGCCTGCGATGATGGTCTGCCCGGTCTCGTCGTCCTGGCGGACCTGGAACGTCGGGTCCTCCTCGGCGAGCTTCTGGATCGCGATGCTCAGCTTCTCCTGGTCGCTCTTCGTCTTCGGCTCGATGGCGACCTGGATGACCGGCTCGGGGAAGGTCATCGACTCCAGCACGATCGGCGACTGCGGGTCGCAGAGCGTGTCGCCGGTGGTCGTCTCCTTCAGCCCGATCATCGCGTAGATATGGCCCGCGAGGGCCTCGTCGACCGGGTTCTCCTTGTTGGAGTGCATCTGAAAGAGCTTCCCGATGCGCTCCTTGCGATCCTTGGTGGAGTTGATCACCTGGGAGCCGGCGGCCACGCGACCGGAGTAGACCCGGACATAGGTGAGCTTGCCGAAGAACGGGTGCGCCGCGATCTTGAAGGCCAGCGCCGAGAACGGCTCCTCGGTCGACGGCTTGCGACTGGCCGGGGTGACCCGGTCGAGTAGCAGACCCTCGACCGGCGGCACCTCGAGCGGCGCAGGCAGGTAGTCGATCACCGCGTCCAGCATCGGCTGCACGCCCTTGTTCTTGAAGGCGGAGCCACAGATCACCGGGTAGGCGTCGCGCGCGACCGTGATCCGGCGGATTCCGTACTTGATCTGCTCGACCGTGAGCTCCTCGCCACCGAGGTAGAGCTCCATGAGCTCGTCGTCGGTCTCGGCGACCGCCTCGACCAGCTTCTCGCGATACTCGTCCGCCGTGGCGCGAAGGCTCTCGGGGATCTCCTCGACGGTGTAGTCCTCGCCCTTCTGGACATCACCGCGCCAGGTCAGCGCGCGCATGAGGACGAGGTCGACCACGCCCTCGAACTCGCTCTCGGTGCCGATCGGCAGCTGCAGCACGAGCGGCGTGGCGCCGAGGCGCTCCCGGATGGTGCGCACGGTGAAGTAGAAGTCCGCGCCGAGCTTGTCCATCTTGTTGACGAAGCAGATGCGGGGGACCTCGTACTTGTCCGCCTGCCGCCAGACCTGCTCGGACTGCGGCTCGACGCCCTCCTTGCCGTCGAACACGGCGACCGCGCCGTCGAGCACGCGCAGCGACCGCTCCACCTCGACGGTGAAGTCGACGTGACCGGGGGTGTCGATGATGTTGATCTGGTGGTCGGCCCAGAAGGTGGTGGTCGCAGCCGAGGTGATGGTGATACCCCGCTTCTGCTCCTCCTCCATCCAGTCCATCGTCGCGGCGCCGTCGTGGACCTCACCGATCTTGTAGTTGATCCCGGTGTAGAACAGGACCCGTTCGGTCGTGGTGGTCTTGCCCGCGTCGATGTGGGCCATGATCCCGATGTTGCGGACCTTGCCCAGGTCGGTCAGCACGTCACGTGCCACGAGAGTTCATCCCTAGATGTGTCGAGTATGTGAGCGGTCGAGATCGTGACCGCGTTACCAGCGGTAGTGCGCGAAGGCCTTGTTCGACTCGGCCATCTTGTGCGTGTCCTCGCGGCGCTTCACGCTCGCCCCGAGGCCGTTGCTGGCATCCAGCAGTTCGTTCATCAGGCGGTCGACCATGGTCTTCTCGCGCCGCTGGCGGGAGAAGGTGACCAGCCAACGCAGACCGAGGGTGGTCTGCCGGACGGTCCGGACCTCGACCGGCACCTGGTAGGTGGCGCCACCGACGCGACGGCTGCGCACCTCCAGCGCGGGCTTGACGTTGTCCAGCGCGCGCTTGAGCGTGACGACCGGGTCGGTGCCGTTCTTGTCGCGGCAGCCCTCCAGCGCCTCGTACACGATCTTCTCCGCGACCGAGCGCTTGCCGTCCACGAGCACCTTGTTCACCAGCTGGGTGACCAGCGGCGACCCGTAGACCGGGTCGGAGATGAGCGGACGCTTGGGAGCGGGGCCCTTGCGAGGCATCAGCTCTTCTCCTTCTTCGTGCCGTACTTGCTGCGGGCCTGCTTGCGGCTGCGGACGCCCTGCGTGTCCAGCGAGCCACGGATGATCTTGTAGCGGACGCCGGGGAGATCCTTCACCCGGCCACCGCGGACGAGCACGATCGAGTGCTCCTGGAGGTTGTGACCCTCACCCGGGATGTAGGCCGTGACCTCGATCTGGCTGGTGAGCTTCACGCGCGCCACCTTGCGGAGCGCCGAGTTCGGCTTCTTCGGCGTGGTGGTGTAGACGCGAGTACAGACACCGCGCCGCTGCGGGCTGCCCTTGAGAGCGGCCGTCTTGGTCTTGGCGACCTTGTCCTCGCGGCCCTTGCGGACCAGCTGCTGGATGGTAGGCATGGACCAGCTTTCTCGCGTTGTGTTCTGGCGTCATCTGTTGCAGGTCGTCGTGCGCATGCTCGGTTCGGGTGGCCCCCACACCCGAGGTCGGGTGTGTCGCCCGAGCGGACCTGCGCTGCGGTCCGGCCCGGCTCCGTGGGAGGACTCCGCTGGCCCCGGAACTCGCCCTCGATCGCAGGCGCGACACCGTTCACAGGCACGCGGACCGGCCCGACGCAGGTCGGGCACCGGGACAACGATACCCGCCCCGTTCACCGGTGGTCAAAACGGCCCCCGGTGGGCGGTGCCGCGGATATCTCGTCGACGCGCTGCACGCGCCACAGCCGCTGGCTGCCCCGGACGCCCTTGAACCGGGTGCTCCCCGCGGAGTGCCACCGGAGCGCGCCGTCACCCGCCGCACCGCGCACCGCCTCCGTGGTGAGAACGGTGTCGGGCCGGGCGTTGGCGGTGATCCGGCTGGCGAGGTTGACCGCGGGGCCGTACCAGTCACCGCCGTGGGGCACTCCGGCGCCGAGGGCGATCCCGATGCGCAGCGCGGGCATGGCAACGTGCTCGCAGCGGGCGTCGAGCAGGTTCAGCGCCGTGAACACGAGCGCCCGCGGGTCCGGGGAGACCAGCATCACCGCGTCGCCGATCGTCTTCACAAGCCGCACCGGGGGCTCGACGACGTCGGTGACCAGCGCGGCGAAGTCGTCGGCGAGCCGGCCCAGCACGTCGGCCCCGAGTTGCTCCCCGAGCGCGGTGAACCCCACCAGGTCGGCGAAGCAGACCGCCACTTCCCTGGTGCCCTGCAGCCGCTGCCCGCCGCGCTCGGCCGCGGTCACGGCGTGGGAGCCGATGCGGTCCGCCAGCGACGTCGCAAGGATGTGGGTCAGCAGGTGCGCGTCGTTCTCGGCGAGCCGGCGCACCTCCGCGGCGTAGCGCAGCGCCTCCTCCCCGTCGGGCTCCCCGTCGACCTGGAGCAACGCCTCCCCGATGAGCGCACCGATCGCGTCGGCCATGCTCGACAGGCCGCGGCCGATGGTCCGGGCGACCGTGAGCATGCCGTCCTCGGGAATGCCCAGTGCCAGGTAGTCGGCCAGCCGCCGCGCGAGGTCGACGTCCGCATCCCGGTACACCGCGTCGGTCGCTGGGCCACCCGGGCGGCCCAGCGCACGGAACCAGCGGCGCAGCACCTCGGGCTCGAGGCCGGCGGACTCGGCGATGTCGGCCTCGGTGTACCGGCCGTGGGGGGACAACGTCCGCTCGAGCAGGAGCAGCCCCAGCCGGTTCTGTTGCTTGGCGGTGACCATCTCCTCCGGGGTGACGCCCTCCTCGGCGAGCTGCTGCAGCAACGCCACCCGCACCCGCCTGCCGTTGCGGTCCAGGCCGTCGAGCAGCCCGTCGCGCTCGAAGTCCAGCTCCGCCATCGCGGAGCGCACCACGCGGGGCATCGGCAACGGCAGTGCGGAGCGGCGTGCCATCCGGTGATCCTCGCAGGTGCAGTCGCGGTCGTCGCGGTATCCGGCGCTGCTATGGTCGCTGCCCGAGCACGGGCTGTCGTTCGTCCTCCGGGGTTACCCGGGTGAGCGCGCCGCTGCGACCGCCATCCCACCGCGGCGGCCCACTGACCTTGCTGCTCGGCGGCACCGGGCCGGACCCGGACCAGCATGTGGGGCCGTCACTCTCGGTGCCGGGTCGAGCGCGGCGGGGTAGGCCGCGACCGGCCGCGAGACGCTTCGTACTCGTCAGCTGTGTGGTGTCCCCAGGTTCGACTTCGCCGACTTCGAGCTCCGCGCAGCGGGGTGTCCACAGGATTCATCGGCCTGTAACACCAGTCGGCCCGGTGGCCCATTGACAGGGCTTCGACCTCGGACTTAGCGTCGGCAGCGTCCGCATCGAGCAGTAGTGGAGGAGGTGGTGGCAATGCACTCGCTGGACGGCCACCACGCCTGGCTCCACTGGATGCGGATCTTCGCGCTCTGGGCCCGACATCTCGTATCGGGCCAGCGCCGCTGACCACCCCGTAACGGGGGTCGGCGGCCCCGCGACATCTCAGACAGTAACGAAGGCGTCCCGGCCGGGGCGTCTTTTCTCGTCTCCATCCGAGTGGGAGGAGGTTCGGCCGATGGCACTCGTCGACCGCGATCCGTTGATGCGAATGACCTGGACAGACCCGGTGACGGGCAAGCGCGGATACCTGGTGGTGCACAGCCTGGTGTCGGGCCTCGCCACCGGCGGCACCCGGATGCGCGCGGGCTGCACGCTCTCCGAGGTCGAGGACCTCGCCCGCGGGATGGCCTTCAAGACGGCGGTGTTCGACCTGCCCGTCGGCGGCGCCAAGGGCGGCATCGACTGCGACCCGAAGGACCCGCAGGCCCGTGCCGTGCTGCGCCGCTTCGTGCAGGCCATGCGCCCCTGGATCGACCACCACTGGGTGACCGCCGAGGACCTCGGCGTGCCGCAGCACCTGATCGACGACGTGTTCGCCGACCTCGGTCTCGACCAGAGCTACCACGCGGCGATCCGCCGGGCTGCCGACCCGCAGTCCACGCTCAGCCGGGTCAACGCCGGCCTGCACTCGCCCGTTCCCGGCGGCTACCAACTCGGCGACGTGGTGGGCGGGTATGGCGTCGCGCAGAGCTGCCTCGGCGTGGCGAACGCCCGCGGCTGGACGGCGAGCGAGACCACGGTCGCGGTGCAAGGCGTGGGCACCATGGGTGGCGGCGCCGCCTGGTACCTGTACGAGGCGGGTCTCAAGGTCGTCACCGTGGCCGACGCCGCGGGCGCCCTGCACGACCCGGCCGGCCTCGACGTGCCGTCGTTACTGGAGCTGCGAGACCGCTTCGGCGAGATCGACCGCTCGCAGGTGCCCGCGCACGTGCAGCGGCTGCCACGCGACGCCGTCCTGGCCGCGGACGTCGACGTGCTGATCCCGGCGGCGATCTCGTACGCGATCACGGCGCGCAACGCCTCGCAGGTGACCGCCGGCGTGGTCATCGAGGCTGCGAACGCCGCCACCACACCCGAGGCCGAGGCGGCGCTCGCCGAGCGCGGCATCGCGGTGATCCCGGACTTCGTCGCGAACGCAGGCGCCGTCGCGTGGGCGTGGTGGCTGCTGCTGGGCCACGTGGACGCCGACCCGGTGCTGTCGTTCTCGGTGCTGCGGCAGGAGATGCTCGCCAAGATCCCACCGCTGATCGAGGCATGGGACAACGACGGCGTGACCCCACGCGACACCGCACTGCGGCTCGCCGACTTCCAGACCGAGCAGCACCTCCGCGCGGAGGCGGACGGCCTGCTGGTCACCATCCCCTGAGCGACCGGCAGCTCGACCCGGGGGTTGGTGGCTCCTCAAGAACCACCAACCACCACGGCAGGATGTACCGCCGTTAGCAGTCCACCTCAGCAGTCCACCACAGTGAAGGAGACACTCTGCATCTGGTCACTCATGTCGAGGCGCCATTGGTAGCGACCCGGGGGCAGGGGCATGGGCCCGATGTTCACGGCCATCGCCGCATCGATCATGTTGTCATGTGTCGGACCTGCCGGGCGACCCACCTCAAGCTCGAACTCGTTCCCAATCAGCTCTTCCTTACCGGGAGAGGTCTCCAACTCAACCGCGTGTCCGTGAGCGTCGCGCAGCTGCAGCATGCCACCGATCCTCTGGTTGGCATGGTCCCACGGAACCTTGATCAGCATCGCCACAGCCTGAGGAGTGGTCGGGGTGCCGGTGATGGACCAGCCAGCGCCCAGCATGTGAATCTTCCCGTTGGGGTCGGCCTGGGCTGCGTCGCAGAGGATCAGCTTGATGTCGAAGACGAGGACATCAGCAAGGGTGCACCTGGGCGGAGCCAGACCCTCGCGTGCCACCCCCCGGCGCGGCCAGGTAGGCGCCCGCCATCCGCCGGAAGGGATCGAAGTACCTGTTGAACTCCCGATCCGGTCGTCGCGTCTCGTACTTCTGCCCGCGCTCGAACGCCTCGACGACGCTGGCGACTGGCTCGTCGTCCTCGTAGAAGTCCTCATCGAGGTCGTCGCCCCGGGTGCCCATGAGGGCCATCATGCCCTCCGAAGCGGTGCCGCTATGACCCAACCCAGTACGCGCTGCCGAGATTCCACTCGTCACCCATCACGCTCTCCCTCGGATACAGCACGACGAGGACGCGCCGACCGCGGATCACCGTCTCGATGACGGCTCACTCACCGCGCTCGGGGTTCTCACTCCAGACGTAGCGCAGCCCGACGACACCGACGATCGCTTCAATGACCTCATCAGGGGTGACCCCATGCCTCTGGACGATCTTCTATGCGGTTCGGTCGCTGATGTGCAGCTTCGCGACCCAGACCTTCGGCACGGCGGGCAGCGTAATCTCCGGTACCCGCCCTTTCTGTCATCCAGACCTGGCACTCGTTACCAAGGATGCGTGATCGAGCGTTCGCCCACAGACCTGTCAATGGACACCGCCGGATGCACAAGACCTGCACACCGTGGCCGCCCCAGGACGCGTTCGTCGTCATCCTGCGCGTCCCGGCACAGAGCACGGTTCACCACGCCCTCCGATCGGTCTGACGACCTGCGACGGTGGGACGAAAACGTCGCCGAGCAGTATCGATCTGCCAAACTTACTGGTCATGGGCAGGTGGACACGGGATCGGCTGCGCATCGTCGCGGGCCTGGTCCTGGTGGCCGGCGCCATCGTGTGGGCGGGGTGGGCTTACCTGCTCTCGCCGGCTGAGCGCGGTGACGCCCTCGTGGTCCCGGGGTTCGTGCTGGGCCTGGCCGGTGTCCTCATCGGTGTCGGCCCGCTGGTGGCGTCGCTGGGTCGTCGCCCGGCGACCAGGCCGGTGGGCACCCTGGCCGCACTGCTGGCTGAGGCGGTGGACGGGCAGTGGCGCGCCGCGGCCCGCGAGCGGCGGCTGGTGACGCCCGAGCCGATCCCGGTCGGCTGGTCGCTCAGCGAGTTGGCTGTGACGGGGCCGCTCGATGCCGCGGTCGGCGCACCGGACGTGCCGCCGGCGTTCCCGCCGTTGCCCGGTCACGCCAGGATCACCGCGGCTGATCTGCAGGTCGGTGGTGGGCGCGGCGCGCTGCATGCCGGGTACGCCGGGCTCGCCGCCGGCCGGCTGCTGGTGACCGGTCCCCCGGGTGCGGGCAAGAGCGGTGCGGCGATCCTGCTCCTGCTCGACGCCCTGGATCACCGCAACGGTGTCGACGACAAGGATCGGGTGCGGGTGCCGGTGCCGGTGTTGCTCACCGCGCACGGCTGGGATCCCCACACCACCTCGGTGCAGGGCTGGCTGGCCGACCGGCTCGCCGCGACCTACCCGATGTTTCAGCACCGCGGCGGCGTCGCCGAGATTGCCACGTTGGTCGCCGCGCGGGACACGGTCGCGCTCCTCCTCGACGGGCTCGACGAGATGGACGAGGCACTGCGCCCGGCCGCGCTGCAGGCGCTTAGCGACGCCCCCTGCCGCGTCGTGGTGCTCACCCGCAGCCAGGAGCTGGTCCAGGCAACCTCCCGGACCTGGCTGGCGGGGGCCGTCGCGGTGGACCTGCACGACATCCCCGCCGCCGACGCCGCGCACTACCTGCAGCGGGCCCGCACCAGGCCGGCCCCGGCGGGATGGTCGGAGCTGCTCGCCCAGCTGCGCGGGCACCCCCATGGTGTGCTGGCCCGCGGGCTGTCCACCCCGCTCGCCCTCACCCTGCTGCGCGACACCTACCAGCTTGGTGACAACGCCGGCGAGCTGCTCGACTCCACCGAGTTCCCGACCACCGACGCCATCGAGCAGCACCTCATCGCCCGCGTCCTGCCCGCCGCCTACACCCCCCAACCGGGCAGGCCCAAACCCCGCTACACCGAGCAACAAGCCCGCCAAGCCCTGACCTTCATCGCCCACCGGATGGGCAACGACCGCGACCTGGCCTGGTGGCGCATCCCCCAGTGGGCACCCACCACCCCCCGCATCCTCGCCACCTGGCTCGTGTTCGGGCTCGTGGGCGGGTTCGGGTTCGGGCTCGGGGTCGGGTTCGGGGTCGGGCTCGTGTTCGGGCTCGTGTTCGGGCTCGGGGTCGGGCTCGTGGGCGGGCTCTCGCTCGGGCGCGGAGGCGGTGAGCCTCAACGGGTCAGGATCGCCAACTGGCGCGCTGGCATCTCCCGCCGAACTCTTGGGCAAGGGCTCGTGTTCGGGCTCGTGGTCGGGCTCGTGTACTGGCTCGTGTTCGGGCTCGTGTTCGGGCTCGTGTACGGGCTCGTGATCGGGCCCGCGGTCGGGCCCGTGGGCGGGTTCATCGAAGGCGGTACTGGCGGGGGTAGCCCGTTGGGTCCGCGCGAGATCTGGCGCAGTGACAGAGTCACCGGGCTCGCGGTCGGGCTCGCGGTCGGGCTCACGGTCGGGCTCACGGCCGGGCTCACGGCCGGGCTCACGGCCGGGCTCACGTTCGGGCTCGCGGGCGGGCTCGCGTTCACACAGACGTGGCCGACGACGCTGGCCTGGCTCCAACTACAGCGTTCGGGCCACGTGCCCGCCGTCAGGCTCATGTCGTTCCTCGAAGACGCGCGGGAGCGCCACGTCCTGCGTACCGTCGGCGCGGTCTACCAGTTCCGGCACGCGACTCTGCAAGACCACCTGGCCCGCCTGGCCGCCTCACACATCCCTGCATCCTCCGCAGTCCCGCGCGTGTCCCAGACCCGCTGAGCGAGCCGCACGCTGAGCCCCCGCCCACCGGCAAGGGGAACTGCTTTCGCCGTTCGGGTCGACAAGAGGACCGGCCAGCCAGCGGACGCCGCAAGCTGGGCAGCGCTCCACCGGCGCCCGATCGGGGACCAGGGAGCCGATCCCAGCACACGCCGCCAACACAACGGCCCCGACGATGCGTCCTCGATGACCCAGCCCGCCGCTGGGCAGGGCATGTCCGCACCACGCCTCGGCGAACCCGGCTCGTCCGCATGGCCGACCCGCACCGGATCCACGGCATGACAGCGCCCGTCATCCAGGGACCGAGCCCACAGCGCCACGCTCCCAGCCGTGCGG